>JBLRWT010000091.1:0-7170 GCA_047921095.1 Wenzhouxiangella sp.
GCGGTTGCCGCCAGCGGCCTGGGTGCAGGGCCAAAGCCTGAACATCACCATTGGGCAGCAGCTCGATGTCGACCATTTCCGCAAGATTTTGCACGAAGCCGGCTATGCGGCCTCCGACCAGGTCTGGCAGCCGGGTCAGTTTGCCGTTCGGGGCGCGGTGCTGGATCTGTGGCCGATGGGCCGGCCGCAACCTTATCGGCTGGAGTTGTTCGACGACGAAATTGAATCGATCCGGATGTTCGACCCGGAAAGCCAGCGCTCGACCGAGAAGCTGGAACGCATCGAAATGCTTCCGGCGCGTGAATATCCGTTCGACGAAGCATCCCGCCAGGAATTCCGCCGTCGATTCCGGACGCGCTTCGACGTCGACCTGCGCCGCGCCCTGCCCTATATCGAAGTCGGGGAAGGCGTTCACGGCCAGGGGCTGGAACAGTACCTGCCGCTGTTTTTTGAAACAACCAACTCGCTGATCGACTACCTGCCAGAGCAACATCGACTGGTCATGCTGGCCGGGGTGGATGAGGCGGTGCGGGAATACGGTGACCAGATCAAGGCCCGTCATGACCAGCGCCAGGGTGATCGCGAGCGCCCGTCCCTTGATCCGGATGAACTGTTCCTCGACGCCGCCGAGCTGATTCGCTCACTGACCAATGACAGCGCAGTCCGGGTCACCCGCAGACAGCCCGCCGCAGCCACGGTCACGGCGCCGGCACCAATCGATCTGGATCATGGTGCAACTGCCGCCGCCGAGTCTCTGAAAAACCAGCCCGGACGTGTCCTGCTGGCTGCCGACACCGCCGGGCGCCGCGAACTGATCCATGACAGCCTGAAATCGGTCGGACTTCAACCACGTCAACTCGAATCCTTTTCAGCCTTCATGAGCGGCGATGATCCGCTGGCTATCGTGATCATGCCGGTCTCCGGTGGCTGCTCGATTCCTGAGCGTGGCCTGACCATCCTGACCGAGACCGAGCTCTTTCCCGGCCACACGCGCACCATCCGGCGCGACCGGCGCAGCGGCCAGGACCCGGAAAGCCTGGTCAAGAGTCTGGCGGACCTGCAGTCCGGCGCTCTGGTGGTGCACCTTGAACACGGCATCGGACGCTATCTCGGCCTGGAAGTGCTGGATGTCGGAGATAGCCGGGGGGAGTACCTGACACTCGAATACGACGGCGGCGACAAGCTCTACGTCCCGGTTACCGACCTGCAACTGGTCAGCCGCTACACGGGTGCCGATCCGGATTCAGTCACCCTCAATCGTCTCGGCTCCGAGATCTGGAAGAGAACGCGTCGCAAGGCGGCCGAACGGGTCCGTGACGTGGCCGCCGAACTGCTCAATCTGCAGGCACGCCGCGCCGCCCGCACCGGCTACGCCTATGGCATCGACCGCGGCCTGTATGCCCGCTTCGCTGCCGGGTTCGAGTACGAGGAAACAGAAGACCAGCAAAAGGCCATCGAAGCGGTTCTCGCCGATCTGGCTTCCGACCAGCCCATGGACCGGGTCGTTTGCGGCGATGTCGGGTTCGGCAAGACCGAAGTCGCACTGCGGGCCGCTTTCGCGGTGGCCGAGTCCGGGCGTCAGGTCGCCATGCTCGCCCCGACAACGCTTCTGGCCGAGCAACATTTCCGCACCTTTTCCGACCGTTTTGCCGACTGGCCGGTGCAGGTTGCCTTGCTCTCGCGCACCGGCAAGCGCCAGGAGAAGGTCCTGCAAGGCATGAAGGACGGTACGGTGGATATCGTCATCGGCACCCACCGCTTGCTGCAGAAAGATGTCGAGGTCAAGGACCTGGGCCTGGTGATCATCGATGAGGAACAGCGCTTCGGAGTACGCCAGAAGGAGCGATTGAAAGCACTGCGGGCCGAGGTCGACCTGCTGACGCTCACCGCCACACCCATCCCGCGCACCCTGAACATGTCCATGGCCGGGTTGCGCGAACTGTCGATCATCGCCACCCCACCCGCCCGCCGACTGGCAGTCAAGACCTTTGTCAGCGAATGGGACACGGCCACCATTCGCGACGCGGTCAGCCGCGAGTTTCAGCGCGGTGGCCAGGTGTACTTTCTGCATAACGAAGTCAAGAACATGGCCCGGATGGTCAACGATCTGCAGGAGTTGTTTCCGCGCGCGCGCATCGGCATGGCCCACGGCCAGATGCCTGCGGGGGAAATGGAGCGGACCATGCGTGACTTCTACTCGCGACGCATCAATCTGCTGGTCTGCAGCACGATCATCGAGAACGGCATTGACGTGCCGACGGCCAACACCATCATCATCAACCGGGCCGACAAGTTCGGTCTGGCCCAGCTTCATCAGCTTCGCGGCCGGGTTGGCCGCTCCCATCACCTGGCTTATGCCTACCTGGTCACGCCGCCGCGACAGGCCATTACCCGCGACGCCCAGAAACGTCTGGAAGCCATCCAGTCGCTGGAGGAGCTTGGCGCCGGCTTCACCCTCGCCAGCCATGACCTGGAAATCCGCGGTGCCGGTGAACTGCTGGGCGAAGACCAATCCGGCCAGATCGAGGCCATTGGCTTTTCACTCTATTCCGACCTGCTCAACCGCGCCGTCGAAGCACTCAAGGCCGGGATCGAGCCTGATCTGGACGAACCGCTGTCGCTGACCAGTGAAGTGGACCTGCACGTTACCGCCATGATTCCGCCGGACTACCTGCCCGATGTGCATCAGCGGCTGGTTCTTTACAAACGCATCAGCCAGGCCGACAACGACAAGACCCTCTACAACCTTCAAATCGAGATGATCGATCGCTTCGGCCTGCTGCCTCCGGAAGTAAAAAACCTGTTTGCAGCGGCAGAGTTGCGCCTGAAGGCCCGTCGGCTCGGCATGCGGCGGCTGGAAGTTGGCCCTGCGGGAGGACGAATCGAATTCATCAGCAAGCCGGACATCAACATCGATGAGTTGCTTAAAATGATTCAGAAGGAAGCCCATACCTTTGAATTGCCGTCCAATGACCGCCTGCGAATCAAGGGCGAATTCGAGACCCCGGCCGAGCGCTATGCCATCGCAACGGAGCTACTTGAGCGGCTCGAACCAACCCGACAGGCAGCCGCTTGAAGTACACTTCCCGATCATGAAAAACCTGTTCGCTGTATTTATCCTGTCCGGCCTTGTCCTGTCGGCCGCTCAATTGCCGGCCATGGCTCAAGGGACACCGTATTACCGTGTCGAGGTGATCGTCCTGACGCATTCTGCGGGTCAATCCGACGAGCGTCCGGTACAGACGCTGGATGACTATTCGCGATTGATCGATCCGATGCGGCAGGCCCGGATCGCACAAATTGTCGAGGCACAGGAAGATGACACCGACCCGACCGATGAATCAGATGTCCAGCGCACGGTCGATGCCCTGACTGCCCTGGAATTGATGCCGGAAGACATGCAGCCGGCGTTAGCACTACCCCCACCGCAACCAGATACCTTCGTCAATCTGGAGGACCTGTCGCCAACCATGCGAGACGCCTGGCGTCGCCTTCAGAACAGCGGCGAGTTTCAGCCCCGGTCGTGGCGCGCCTGGCATCAACCGCTGGCGAGGAATCGCGTCTCGCCGCCGGTGCGGGTGCACGATCAACAAATCGTCCGGCTTGACTGGCTGGCGGTGACCCCACTGGGCAGCTTGCAACCGGCCAACCCGGATCGCGACCTGGCGGTTGCCGATCTTGCGCCCCGCTCCGACTACCGACTGGACGGCAGTGTTCGCCTCCGGCAGCGACAGTTCATGCATGTCGAGCTGGATCTGGTGTGGCGCGAGCCGGTCGAGCGGGAACCAGCCTTCGGCCCGATGCGACTCGATGAGTCTCCGGCCGGCAGCATTTACCAGCACCGGCTCAAGCAATCACGGGCCGTGCGTCCGGGCCGCCTCGAGTATTTCGACTCCAACTGGCTGGGCGTACTGGTGTTGATTGAACGGTGGGAAGCGCCAGCCGAAGGCGCAACCTCGCAGCCCGGGACGCAAGCGAACTGACGATGGCTGTCCGGGACAAGGTACTCTCAGACGAGAGCCTGGAGCGTGTTTATCGCATGCTCGTCAACGAAGAGGATGCCCGGGTCTGCCGTGATATCGATGCCCAGGCCTGCCGGGTGGTACCGGGCAATTTCCTGCTCCAGGTCCTGACGCACTTTTTCACCAAGCTGGGCGATGCGATCGCCAATCCCAAGACCGTCCTGGCCTGGATGCTCAGTTCACTGGGCGCGCCGGGTGTATTCACCGCGTTTCTGGTCCCGGTGCGTGAATCCGGCTCGCTGATTCCACAACTTTTCATCGCCAGCTACGTTCGTCTCCAGGAGGTCCGCAAGTGGACCTATATCGTTGGCAGCTTGCTCCAGGCCGTGGCCGTGTTCGCCATGGCGGGTGTTGCAGTCACCCTCACCGGTACCGCGGCGGGGTTTGGCTTGCTGGGTGCATTGGTGATGTTCAGCCTGGCCCGCGGGCTGTGCTCGGTCGCATCCAAGGATGTACTTGGAAAGACCGTCCCCAAGACCCGGCGCGGACGGGTCAGCGGATGGTCTGAATTTCTCGCCGGCCTGGTGACCATCGGCGTCGGCATCGTGCTCCTGCTCGACCTGCGCGAAGCCGGCGACATGGGCACTTACCTTATTCTGCTCGCCGTCGCCGGCGGGCTCTGGCTACTGGCCGCTGGCACCTATGCATTGATCCGCGAGTTTCCCGGCGCCACCGAAGGCGGCGGCAATGCCATCACCGAGGCATTGAAGAGACTTTCCCTGCTCTCGGCCGACAAGCCTTTCCGAAGCTTTGTGATTGCCCGCTCGCTGTTGTTGTGTTCGGCACTCAGCGCCCCGTTTTTCATCATGCTGGCCCATGAACAGACCGAGGGGGCGTTGCTGGTGCTGGGCCTGTTCGTCATCGCCGACGGCCTGGCCAGCCTGGTGTCGGCTCCGTTCTGGGGTCGCTTTGCCGATGTTTCCAGCCGGCGGGTCATGGTGGTGGCCGGCTTCGGCGCGGCCTTTTCCGGCATCGGATTGGTTGGCGTCGTTCATGGCATCCCGGCCCTGGCCGACAGCCAGTGGCTGTATCCCGCATTTTTCTTTCTGCTGGCAATCGCCCACGCCGGCGTTCGCCTTGGGCGCAAGACCTATATCGTCGATCTGGCCGGCGGCAACCGGCGTACCGACTACGTCTCCATCAGCAATACCGTCATCGGCGTGGTGCTGTTGATGGCCGGCAGCATCGGTGCACTGACCGCCGTGCTTCCCGTATCGGCTGTCATTGTCATTCTTGCCGCCATGGGGCTTGGCGGTGCCATACTCAGTGCGAGATTGCCCGAGGTGACCTGAATAATGAAAAAAATAATACTGGCGACACTGGGCTTGCTGATTGTGGCGGTATTGCTTGCCCATTGGCACACGGCCCGGCAGGTCGAAAACAGGCTTGAACGAATTGCGACCCAGATTTCACCAATTGGCCGGCTGAGCTGGGATAGCGTCCGGGTCGGCTACACGGGTGCTGTCAACGTGAGCCGGGTTCGCTTTGACCCGCACGACAGCCGCGATATCCTCGCGATCGAGCAACTTTCATTCGACTCAGGCAGCCTGCTGTCGCTGCTGAGCATCAACCGCGAACTCGAGGGAGGCCGGCTGCCTGTTGCACTCGGGCTGAACGTGCGTGGCCTGAAATTGCCGGTCAACCGGGAACTGAGCGCCATGCTGGCCGGCGCAAGCCCGGGCCTGCCCTTTGCCAGCGCCGGCTGCCGCGGACACGAGGACTTCACGCTTTACGACCTGACTCATCTCGATTACTGGGAACTGGTGATCGACCTGAGCCTGGACTACCGACTGGTGAGCCAGGGCGAACACCTCGAGTTGAATTACCGCATGAGAACACGGCAACTCGACGAAGTGTCGGCGCGCATTCGACTTGATCTGGGCAGCGGTTCCCGCGAACTCGAGGCTGTATTTGCGGGGCTGCTGTCCAGCCGCCTCCTGCTCGCCAGTCAGGACTATACCGACCTGGGTTTCTATTCCCGCCTGCTGGCCTATTGTGCCGAACAAAATGGGTTGGAAACAGCCGACTATATTGCGCTGCATGTTGCAGCGTGGACGGATAGTTGGCAGGCAATCGGCCTTGATCCCGGTCCGTTGGTGCAAGCCGGGTACAAACACTTTCTTGCTAATCCGCAGTCGGTCACCATCAGTGCCAGGCCGGAGCATGGCATTGCATTGAGCTCACTCGGAAATGCGCCAGGGCTTGAACTACTTGCTCGGGTGAGCGCAGAGTTCAGCATCAACGACGGCATTCCGGTCGACCTCACTTTCAACAAGATCGATCGGATCGTGCCATCCCGGCCTGCGATCGCCGAAACCGAAACCGGCGGAACCGAACCCGGCGCGGCAACCAGCGCCCCCCGGGTTCCAGAAGACATTGTTCTGGGCGTGATTCCGAACTGGCAGGATATCGAGCCAGGAACAGCCGCCAGTCATATTGGAGATCGGGCCATCGTTCACACCAGCGGCGGCGATCGGTATAGCGGTCGTATCGTTGGCATGGTCAATGGTGAGCTCCACCTGAGCATGCAGACTCGCCAGGGCCAGTTTATCCGGCCCGTGGCGCTGAACCGGATCGACCGCATCCAGGTTCGCCCCTGACCCCCCCATTGCAGGACTTGGCCGGAAACGAACCGGAAGACCGGACTGTATGGTAAAATTACTGCCATGTCTCCATGCCGCCGACGCATTGCCTGTGTGCTGATCGTCGCCCTGATGATTTCGGGCGTGCCGATGAATGCTGCCGGGGCCGTGGAGCTCGGCGCGCTCGCCACGCAGGCTGGTGGCCAGTTGGACAAGATTGCTGAACAAGCGCCGCGAGATTGCCTGCTCCATGCCAGCAATCCGGCCAACTACCAGCAGAGTGATTGTGATGGCAGCAATTGTTTGGTCGATTTTTCCGGCGATTGTCATGGCAATTGCCATGACAATTGTCGTTGCTTCTGTGCCGGAATGAGCGTCATGGTACACAGCCTCGTGCAGGCTGGCGTCGCTGTCCCGTTTGCTGACGCACCTTCACTACGGGTTTTCGCTCTGCCCTCCCAGCCTGCCGACAACCTGCTCCGGCCACCCCAGGCTTAAGACTCCTCGCGCAGGCCAAAGCGCCTGCAAGTCGAGAGCGTTCGCATTCAGTGAACGTTTTCAATTGG
>JBLRWT010000092.1:0-7140 GCA_047921095.1 Wenzhouxiangella sp.
GTTGCGATCGTCGACACGATAAAGGAACTGGGGCTCGATGGCGTGGCCCTGGTTGGCAAAGACGGCGTAGGCAGAAGTCAGGCTCAATGGCGTGATCGAGGCCGAACCCAGGGCCATAGAGTGTCCGTCCGGCAGGTCTGAGCGCTCGAAGCCAAAGTCGGTGATGTAGGTGCGGGCATAGTCCAGCCCCATTCCCATCAGCAACCGGACACTGACCAGGTTGCGCGAATGGACCATGGCTTCACGCAGGCGGGTCGGGCCATGGAACTGGCGGCTGAAATTGGTCGGACGCCAGGCCCGTTCCATGGACGGATCATCAATGACCACGGGCGCGTCGTTGACCAGCGAGGCTGGCGTGTAGCCGTAGTCGAAGGCTGCGGCATAGATGAAAGGCTTGAACGCGGAACCGGGCTGGCGTTTGCTCTGGGTGACCCGATTGAACTGGCTGCGACCAAAGTCCAGGCCACCGACCAGGGCCAGAATCGCACCGGTTTCGGCATCCAGGGAAACCAGAGCCGCTTCGGCAAGCGGAACCTGGGCCAGGCGCCATTGATCATCGACCTGGCGCAGGCGAACCACATCGCCCGGGGCAAGCACGTCGCTGGCAGCGCGTGGCCTCGAGCCCAGGGCGTTCAGGGCCAGGTGGGCCCGGGCCCAGGCCAGATCCTCGAGCTTGATGGTGACTTCGGCGCCGTTGCGGGCAATCAGCCGCGCGCTGGTCTCCCCGCTTTCAACCACGATCGCGGGCACCAGGTCGGCGACTTGCCGGATCTGGGCCAGGCGAGCCTCGATGGCCGCCATGTCAGCGAGTTCTTCATCCGGAACGCGTTGCTCCGGACCACGCCAGCCATGGCGCCGGTCATAGGCCTGCAGGCCGTCACGGACGGCCTGGTCACCCGCCCTCTGCAGGCGCGAGTCGATGGTCGTATAAGCCCGGTAGCCGCCGGAATAGGCCTCTTCGGCGCCCAGTTGATCGACAACGGCCTGACGCGTCATTTCGGCCACCCAGTCCGCATGCAGTTGCCGCACCGGCCCATGGAAGCGGGCAATATTGGGTTCGGCTCGGGCCTGGGCGTGTTCCTCGGCATCGATATAGTCAAGGTGCAGCATCCGATCGAGGACCCAGTTGCGCCGGATCATCGCCCGGACTGGTCCGGAAATCGGGTTGTCGCGCGACGGGGCCTTGGGCAATGCGGCGATCATCGCCTGTTCGGCCAGGGTCAGTTCATCCAGGGTCTTGCCGTAGTAAACCTGGGCGGCAGCGCCGACACCATAGGCGCGGTGACCAAGAAATTCCTTGTTGAGATAAAGCTCGAAAATCTCGTCCTTGCTCATTTCGCGCTCGATCTTCAGCGCCAGCAGGATTTCTCTGAGCTTGCGGGTCAGCGAATATTCCGTCGACAAGAAGAATCGACGCGCGACCTGCTGGGTAATTGTGCTGCCGCCAGCGACGCGTCCCCGACCCATGGACCTGGAATAGAGCCATACGCCGCGTGCGGTGCCACGCCAGTCGATTCCCGGGTGCCGGTAGAAGCGATCGTCTTCGGCGGCCAGGAAGGCCAGGCGCAGTTGTTCGGGCACCTCGTCGATCGTTGCAGGTATCCGGCGCTGTTCGCCGACTTCCAGCATCAATTGCTCGTCGGCAGAATAAATGCGCAGGGGAACCTGCAACCGAATGTCCCGAAGTGTGTCGACAGAAGGCAGCGAGGGCACGATAATGAGCCACATCACCGCGACTCCAATTGCCGCCAAGGCGAAAATCAGGAAAAACAGGCGGATAGAAAAAACTATTAAAGGCTTTATTCGAACCATGAGATATGGTAAATGTACGTCTGGAGAATGAAAAAACCCGTGTCTTGGACGCAGACTCCGGCAAAAAGTGCCCTGAAAATTGGCGCTGAAGCACCAGCCAGAGATTAGCACAGCAGGACCAAAGGGTCTGGCACAAGTCGAGCATGTTCGTCTGAAGGATTGTCCGGCGGATGTCCGACAAGATGCAGGCCGACTTGATGCGATGCCTGAAGATGGCAACCAGAGGGCCATGACAATAATATGAACGATACAATCAACAAGCTTTTTCGCTCTGCTGCGCCACCCTTGATCGGTGTCGATGTCGGAACGAGCAGCGTCAAGCTCATCCAGCTCGCTTCGACCGGAACCAGTTACCGGGTCGAAGCCTATGCTGTCGAACCGGTGCCCGAAGGTGCTGTCAGCGAAGGCGGCATTGTCGAGCCTGAGCAGGTGGCCGAGGCCGTCAAGCGCGCGCTGAAACGTGGTGGCTTCAAGGCAAAAACCTGCGCCATGGCGGTGACCGGTTCAGCCGTGATCACCAAGATCATCAATTTGCCGGCTGATCTGTCCGAAGAGGATGTCGAGGGACAGATCGAAGTGGAGGCTGGGCAGTACATTCCTTATCCGCGCGACGAAGTCAGCCTGGATTTCGAGGTGCTTGGCCCATCGCCGCGCAACGCCGACTTGCTGGAAATCCTGCTGGCGGCCTCGAAAACCGAGCATGTCGACGCCCGGCGCGAAGTGGCTGAACTTGCTGGATTGACGATCCGGGTCATCGATATCGAATCCTACGCCATCGCCAACGCCTTCGACCTGGTGCGCAAGCGTGCCGGCATCGACGAGGCCGAAACCATCGCGGTGCTGAATATGGGCTCAACCGTATCGACCATGATAGTTCTGCGCGGCAATCGTACGACCTACAGTCGTGAGCACTCATTCGGCGGTCATCAATTGGTTGAAGAATGCATGCGGCGCTACGGTATGGACGCCGCTCAGGCCAGTTTCCTCCAGCGCGGTGAGGAGCCGCCGGCCGGTTTCGAGGACGAAGTGCTGGAGCCGTTCCGCCAGAACGTCATTCAGCAGATCAGCAGAGCGTTGCAGTTCTATTCCTCATCCAGCGACTACAGCAGTATCAGCACGCTCTTCATTACCGGTGGTGGTGCATCCATTCCCGGTCTCGCCGAAGCGGTTGGCAACGAAGTCGGCATCTCGTGCGAAGTGGCCGATCCGCTGAAGGATCTCCGGCTGGCACCAAAAATAAACTCCCGGGCGCTCGATCAGAGCCGTCCGGCTCTGACCACAGCCTGCGGGCTCGCCTTGCGGGGTTTTGACTGATGGCGAAAATCAATCTACTTCCCTGGCGCGAGAATCTTCGAAAGCAACGCCAGAAGAACTTCATGGTCGCCCTGGGTTTTGCGGTCGCCTTCGCAGTCGGGGTGGTTCTGCTGACCAACCATACATTCAATCAACTGATTTCCGGGCAGGACGACCGCAACAATTACCTGCGTTCGGAGATCCGCAAGCTGGAACGGGACATCCAGCGCATCGAGGAGCTTGAAGTGACTCGGGACAACCTCATTGCCCGCAAGGACGTGATCGAGCGCCTTCAGATCAATCGCTCCATGATGGTGCATCTGTTCAACCAGATGGCGCAGACCGCTCCTGAGGGCGTTACTCTGAACTCGGTACGCCAGGCCAACGAACAGCTGACCATCGTCGGTACCAGCGAGTCGGAAACTCGAGTGTCTGACTATATGCGCAACATCGAAGGAGCCGCCTGGTTGCATCGGCCGACGCTGAGAATCGTCGAGCGTGTAGACCGTGATGCGCGTCCAGGCCAACCATACCGATTTGAGCTGGGCGCTCGTATTTCCGCCCCTGAGACCGTCGAGGAGGAGTACTGAGGCAATGGGTGTTTTTTCCGAACTGAGAGATGTTGATTTCAATAACCTTGGCGGCGCTTCAACCGGTGCCAAGGCGGTCATTCTTGCATTCGTGATTGTCGCCCTGCTGGGGGCCGGTTACTGGTTCATGATCAAGGACCAGCGCGCTGATCTGGCCAGCCGGACGCAGGTCGAGAACAGGCTCAAGCAGGAATTCAGCGAGAACCAGCAAAAAGCGGCCAACCTGCATAAGTACGAGCAACAACTTGAGGAAATGGAGGAACTGCTGGCCAATATGCTGCAGCAGCTGCCGTCCAGAACCGAGATGCCGGCCCTGCTGGTGGATATATCCCGGACGGCCCAGGGCTCGGGCATCAACAATGAACTGTTCGAGCCGCGACCCGAGATCATGCGCGATTTCTACGCCGAACAACCGATCAGCGTGCGCATGGTTGGGACCTATCACGAGTTTGGCACCTTCGTCAGCTCGGTGGCATCGCTCTCACGCGTGGTGATCTTGACCATGCGCGACATTTCACTGCAACCGATCGAAGGTGGAAGGCTGCGCCTGGAAGGAACAATCACCACTTATCGTTACCTTGATGCCAGCGAAAACGCTGACGGTCAGCAGGCGCGGAGGCGATGAAGATGCCCAAATACATTCAGACGATCATTCTCTGCCTGACGGCCCTGGTTCTGGTGACTGCCTGCGAACCCGGCACCCGTGACCTCGAACAATGGGTGGCTCAAACCCTGCAACAACCGGGTGGCGAGATTGAGCCTATACCCCCCATCGCGCCTGTGGAAACCGTGGCTTATGCTGCCTATGAATTGCGCGACCCATTCCAGCGCAGGGTAGCGCGGCCCGATGACGATTCTGCCGAAGGCATTGCCGCCAATGGCATCAGGCCTGATCCTGACCGACGGCGTGAGTTCCTGGAAGCCTTCCCGCTGGACACCCTGGAGATGGTCGGGACGCTTGAGTTGGACGGGGTCAATTACGCCCTGGTGCGTGATAATGAAAACGTGGTTCACAGAGTCAGTGCAGGAAATCACATGGGGACAAATCACGGTCGGGTGGTCAGCGTGAGCTCAAATCGGATCGACCTGATCGAGCTGTACGAAGATGCGCGCGGTGGCTGGGCTGAGCGTCGCTCGCAAATCGTGATGCCCGAAGACGAATGAGCGGAAGAACAACAAGGATTCGGAAGGAAATGAACAGAATGATCAAATTCAAGGCCAATGGGAGAAATGAGATGAACAGCGGTGGCAAGGCAGCAATGCTTCTTTTCGGGCTGTTCTGGCTCGTTTCATCGGCCCAGGCCACAGAGGTGACCGATGTTCGTTTTGAATCCGGCGACGGTGAGGTCCGGTTCATTATCACGACCGACTCGCCGCCGTCGAATCCCACGGTTTTTCTGACCGAACAACCGCCGCGCATCGTGCTGGAAATGCAGGATACTTCGACCCGCTTGCGGGGCGATCGTGTTCCGGTCGGTATTGGCGCAGCCCAGAGCTACACTGCGCTGAGTGCCGGTGGGCGAACCCGCCTGGTCGTCGATCTGTCACGCTCGGCACCCTATGAGGTCAGTGTCGCCGGTAACGAAACGACCCTGTCCATCGGCGCAGGCGCGGCCTCGGCATCCGCCAGAGCTCCCGGCCGTGCAGCTGCTCGCGGTGGCCAAGACTTCGAGTTGCAAGGCATTGATTTTCGACGCGGAGACGACGGCGAGAGCCGGGTGATTGTCAATCTCAATCAGCCGGGCGTCTCGATGACCGTCAATGAGCGTGCCGGCGGCCTCAGGGTCGATCTGTTCGGGGCCCGCCTGCCCAGCCATCTGAGGGAGCGTCTGGACGTATCCGATTTCGCGACCCCGGTACAATTCATCACGCCGGAACAGCGTGGCGACAACGTCCGGCTTCAGGTTGACGTGGCTGGCGCGTACGAGCATATGGCCTACCAGACATCCGATCGGCTTGTGATCGAGGTGGCCCGCCCGGCCGCCCGGGTTGAACAGGATCGTGAACTTCGCTTTTTCGAGGAACGCGAATACGAAGGCAGCCGGATCACTCTGAATTTCCAGGACATCCAGGTTCGCTCGGTGCTGCAGTTGATCGCCGATGTTTCCGAGCTCAATGTGGTGGTATCCGACTCGGTCACTGGCGCGCTGACGCTCCGGTTGACCAATGTGCCCTGGGACCAGGCACTGGATATTGTCCTCGAAACCAAGAACCTCGACATGCGCCGTTCCGGCAACGTGATCTGGATTGCACCGGCCAACGAAATCGCCGAGCGTGAGCAGCAGATCCTGCGGGCCCGGGCCGAGCGCCAGACACTGGAGCCGCTCCGAACAGCGATGATTCCAGTCAGCTATGCCAATGCCGGTGAGCTTGCAACCCTTATTCGCTCCGCCTCGGCTGACGCCGTCGGCGAGCAGGGCCTGCTGTCCGCCCGGGGTTCGGTTTCAGTGGATCGCCGCACCAATACCTTGCTGGTTTCTGACACCGTTGAGCATATCGACGAGATTCGTGAACTGGTCGCCGAGCTTGACCGTCCAGTTCGACAGGTGCTGATTGAATCCCGGATCGTGATCGCCCGGCATGATTTCAACCATCAGCTTGGTGTTCGTTTCGGTGTGACCCACGAGCGGGAATCCGGCAGCAGAATATTTACCACTTCCGGTTCCAGTGAGGCGAACGACGCCATGATCCGCGCCCCGGGTAACCGTCGACTGGCTCCAACACTGGATGAGCGTCTCAATGTCAATTTGCCGGTCTCCAACCCGGCTGGCCGGCTGGGCTTCAGTCTGCTGGCGGCTGACTACCTGCTTGACCTGGAGCTGAGCGCCCTGGAAACCGAAGGCCATGGCGAGGTGATTTCCACGCCGCGGGTGATCACGGCCAACCAGGCCGAAGCCTATATTCAACAAGGTGTGGAAATCCCGTTTGAGTCCGCCCAGGGTGGCACGCAAGCCGGCGCGGTCAACGTCGAGTTCAAGGAGGCCGTCCTCGAGCTGCGTGTCACGCCTCTGATCACGCCGGATAACCGGGTCCAGCTGGACTTGCTTGTCAAGCAGGATACGGTCGGTGAAATTTTCCAGACCGGTCGCGGCGGTACCGTTCCATCGATCGATACACGTGAGTTGGGTACCAAGGTCCTGGTTGAGAACGGCCAGACCGTGGTCCTCGGCGGCATCTTCCAGGAAGAGCGTGACTTCACCACTTCCAAGGTGCCGATGCTGGGCGACGTGCCGGTTCTGGGCCACCTGTTCCGGCGCCGGAGCACCAGTGACCAGAAGCGCGAGCTGCTGATCTTCGTGACGCCTTCGATTCTGGATGAGCGCCTGGTACTGGATTGATGTGTCGGGCTCCGGCCCGGTCAAAGATTCGAAGCGAAGGGCCCGGTTTACCGGGCCTTTTGTTATTGGAGGGGGAAAGGTGAAAGGTGAAAGGTGAAAGGTGAAAG
>JBLRWT010000093.1:0-7130 GCA_047921095.1 Wenzhouxiangella sp.
GTTCCCGAACTGCCTGCCGAGCTTGCTGCCGGACACGCGATGACGCTGGCCAACCAGGGTAAATTCGTGCTGGTTGAATTGCCCGTGCATACCGTACCAATGGGTTCTGAGCAGATCCTTGAGCAAATCATCAGCCAGGGTCTGACCCCGATCATTGCTCATCCTGAACGCAATAGCCAGTTGTGCCAGAACGAGGATATTCTCGCTGACTGGGTTTCGATGGGCTGCCTGGCCCAGGCAACGGCCCAATCGTGCACCGGGCAGTTCGGGCCGGCGGCACAGAATGCGGCCAGATCGATGATCATCGGTGGCCTGGTTCATTTTCTCGCCTCCGACGCCCACCGTGACCGCCGCCGTATTCCCCAATTGTCGCCAGCACGTACCGAAGTTGCGCGCTGGACCAGCCCGGCCATGGCCCAATTGCTGACCGAGACCTTTCCCGAGGGGATCATCAATGGCAAGGCCCCCGACCTCGAGCAACTGGCCGATGCCTTGCCGGTTCAGCGACGCGGCCTGTGGCAGCGAGTGTTTGGGTAGGGGGCGGAAGACGGAAGACGGAACACGGGGGTCGGTGGTCGGTGGTCGGGTCGCCCGTGACGCTTCGGCACGCGTAGGTCGGGGTTGCATCCCCGACGGCCAAAAGCTTGGCCCATGGCCAAAAGCTCAAAGTCTGCCGTCGACCAGGCTCCGTTCCAGGGTTGCGCGGACGTCGTAAAGTACACCTTCATCAATCAGGTAGTCGCGAAGCTGGTTTTCATTGGCCTTGAACTCGCGGTGGGAAACGGCGTGGATCACGGCGGCATAGGTCGCTGGCTCCGGGGCTTCGGTCATTGACAGGCCGTATTCTTCGAGGGCTTCCTCCGGGCTGACCCAGGGGTCGTGGATGTCGACCACCAGGTTGTAAGTCTCAAGTTCGCGCACTAGGTCGATGACCCGGTTGCGCAGGTCGGGGCAGTTTTCCTTGAAGGTGAGGCCCAGCACGAGGATGCGTGCCCCTTCCACGTGGATGCGCCGGCGCACCATGGCCTTGATCATCTGGCCGGCGACATAGGCGCCCATGCCATCATTCAGGCGGCGGCCCGAAAGGATCATCTCGGGGTTGTGGCCGATCGCCTGCGCCTTGTGGGTCAGGTAATAAGGGTCCACGCCGATGCAGTGTCCGCCGACCAGGCCGGGGCGAAATGGCAGGAAATTCCACTTGGTCCCGGCGGCCTCAAGAACACTGCAGGTATCGAGCCCGAGACGGGCGAACAGAATCGCCAGTTCGTTGACCAGGGCGATATTGAGGTCGCGCTGGGTGTTCTCGATGACCTTGGCCGCTTCGGCGACCCGGATGGAGGCTGCACGATAAGTGCCGGCATGAATGATGGAGGCATACAGGTCGTCAACCAGATCGGCAATGGCGGGTGTGGAGCCCGAGGTCACCTTGACGATGTCCGGCAAGCGATGCTTGCGGTCTCCAGGATTGATCCGCTCTGGACTGTAGCCGCAGTAAAAGCCGTGTTCAGCTTCCGAATCGGCCCCGTGGATGTAGCGCAGGCCGGACTCGCGTTCAAGAATCGGCACGCAATCCTCTTCGGTGGCTCCCGGGTAGACGGTGGACTCGTAGATCACCAGGTCGCCATCCTTGAGCACGCTGCCGACCAGCTTCGATGCACCGAGAAGCGGGCCGAGATCAGGCCGCTTGGCCAGGTCGATCGGAGTCGGAACCGTGACGATGAATATCCGGCATTCCGACAGATCGTCGATCTGGTCGCTGACGGTCAGCTTGCTGGCGGATGCCAATTCCTCGGCGTCGACTTCGCGTGTGCTGTCATGGCCGCGGCGTAGCTCCGCGATTCGACTGGCCTTGATGTCAAAGCCGACGGTACGATAATGCTGGCCGAAATGAACGGCCAGCGGTAGTCCGACATAACCCAGGCCGATGACGGCGATGGCGGCTTCGCCGCTTTTGAGTTGGTCGAGAATGTGTTCGGGCATCGTCGGTCTCCGGTCAGCAGTTGTAGTAATCGCGATACCAATCGACAAAGTGCTTCACGCCTTGTTCGACGCTTACCGAGGGCCGATAGCCGACGGCTGAATGCAATTCACTGACATCGGCCTCGGTATCCGGCACATCGCCGGCCTGGAGCGGTAGTAAATCCATGCTGGCCTTTCGACCCAGGCAGGTCTCCAGAACCTCGATATAGCGCAACAATTCGACCGGCTGCTCATTGCCGATGTTGAACAGGCGATAAGTAGTATTGCTCGTCGCGGGATCCGGGCTTTGGCTTTGCCATGACGGGCTGGCTGTGGCCGGCTGATCCAGGACACGGACGATGCCTTCGACGATATCGTCGATATAAGTAAAGCTGCGCCGGTGGTGACCGTGGTTGAAAACCTTGATCGGTTCATTGGCCAGAATGGCGCGGGTAAACAGAAACAGCGCCATGTCGGGCCGTCCCCAGGGGCCATAAACGGTAAAGAAACGCAGACCCGTGGCCGGTATGCCATACAGGTGCGCGTAACTGTGGGCCATCATCTCGTTGGCTTTCTTGGTCGCCGCATACAGGGTCAGCGGGTGCTCGGTACTCTGATGCTCGGAAAACGGCATCGAGGTATTGGCACCATAAACCGACGAGGTGGAGGCAAACACCAGGTGATCAACTGGGTTGTGGCGGCAACCTTCGAGGATGTGCAGAAAACCCGTGACGTTGCTTTCGGTATAGGCGTGCGGGTTGGTTGCGGCGTAGCGAACCCCAGCCTGTGCTGCCAGGTGGACCACTCGAGCAGGCCTGTATCGCTCGAACACCGATTCAATCGCCTCGCGGTCAATCAGGTCAGCGTGGACGTGCTCGTAAAGATCGGATGGGGTCAGTCTTGCCAGGCGGGCTTTCTTCAGGTTGACGTCGTAATAATCGCTCAGGTTATCCAGGCCAACCACCCGCTCGCCGCGTTGAATCAGGGCATGAGCGACGTGTGAGCCAATGAAGCCGGCCGTGCCGGTCACCAGGACCGGCCGCTTGTCGGCTCCCGAAAGGGGTTGAGTCATTGTTTGTGTCCCACAATTTAACCTACTGTCGCGCTTAGTGTAACTCGGCTTGATCGCACTTGTCGGTCAGGCTTGCTCCAACTCGTCCACTGTCGTCGGTGTCTCGGGCGTGATGACTGGTTTGCGCCCAAAGGGGAAGTAGTCAAAACCCAGCAGGGTCGTTCCTTCCGCTCAATAAGGTTGCGTCAGTCAGGCACAAATTTCTTGATCAAGGCGTTGAGCTCACCGGTACGCTCAGCCAGCAGTGATTCATTGGCCCGGGTCTCGATATTGAGGCGGATCACCGGCTCGGTGTTCGAGGCCCTCAGGTTGAACCGCCAGTCGCTGAACTCCAGGCTGATGCCGTCAGTTCGATCGATCGCCGGATTCTGATTACTGTAGACAGCCAGAATGTGCTTGATGACGGCGTCGGTGTCGCTGACCTCGAAATTCAGCTCGCCGCTGCAGGGGTATGCACGGATTCTTTCATTGACCAGTTCGGCCAGAGAGCGGCCGGTATCCGAGACGATTTCCGCCAGCAGCAGCCAGGGCAACATGCCGCTGTCGCAAAACGAGAAATCCCTGAAGTAGTGATGCGCTGACATTTCCCCACCGTATAGCGCGTTTTCCAGTCGCATGCGCTCCTTGATGAAGGCATGTCCGCTCTTGTTGATCAGCGCAACGCCACCGGCCTGGTTGACCAGGTCCAGCGTGTTCCAGGTCAGGCGTGGATCAAGCACGATTTTCTCGCCGGGTTGTTTTTCCAGCAATCGGGCAGCGAACAGGCCGACCAGGTAATAGCCCTCGATAAACCGTCCGTCGCCGTCGAAGAAAAAACAGCGATCAAAATCACCATCCCATGCCACGCCGAAGTCGGCACCGTGGTCGCGCACAGCCTGGGCGGTGAGGGCGCGGTTTTCCATCAGCAGCGGATTCGGAACGCCGTTCGGGAACGTACCATCGGGTGTGTGATGCAGACGGACGACTTCCAGCGGCAGATGGGCTGCGAGCGCATCGAAAGTCGGACCGGCGCAGCCGTTGCCCGCATTGACCACCAGCTTCAAGGGCTTGATTTGCTGGCGATCGATCGCGGCAAGCATGCGATGGAGATATTCGTCATTCAGATCCACCTCCCGATTCGATCCGGTGGAGACATGATCCGGAGTTTCCAAGCCCTGAACCAGCAGTTTCTCGATGTCCTTGAGGCCCGTGTCGGCGCTGATCGGGATGGCCTGCTCGCGGACCATCTTCATGCCGTTATAGTCGGCCGGGTTATGGCTGGCGGTGACCATGATGCCGCCACCCATCCCGGTGCGCGATGCGGCATGGTAAACCAGCTCGGTTCCACACAGCCCGAGCTGGTCGGTATCGACCCCGGCGCTGTTCAAGCCTCGGGTGAGAGCGCTGGCAATGCCCGGACTGGATAGGCGCATGTCCTGGCCAATCGCGACTCGGCCAGAGGGTCGTACGACAGCAGCATAGGCCTGGCCGATGCGGGTGGCCAGATTCTCGTTGATTGAATCCGGTACGCGGCCTCGCAGATCATAGGCTTTGAACGGGCTGTCGGGCAATTTTTGCATATTGAAGGTTTGCTGCCATTAAAAGGATTGTCAGGCTCGCCGGATGCTGGTTCCGTCCAGTTCCACCTGGCGTTCATGTTGCAGCAACTTGAGCAGGACAATCACTCGATCCTCGCTGCTGCGTGATTTGAACAAGGCGCGATAGCCGGCACATGGGCCGTCAGTGATTTCGACCGGATCATCGGTGCGAAAATCGATGGCTCCTGACAGATTGATGATACCGTCTTCACGGCAGCGTGCACGTAACATTTCTATGACCGGATCGGGAATGACCGGTATTTCCAGGCCGAGGCGAACAAGCCCGACGGCGCCACGGGTAGAGCGAATGGGACCCCAGTCTTCTCCCGTCAAGCTCAACCGCACGAACAGGTACCGGGGAAACATGGACTCGATCTGGATTCGCCGTCGGCCGCGCAGCGTGATGCGGACACGGGTCTTGGGCCGAAATATCTCGAAGCCCTGGTTCAGAAGGTTCTTCTCTGCTGTGGCATCCTGGCGTGGCTTGCAGAATACGGCGTGCCAGTAACGAACCGAACCTGTGGTGTGTGGGTCAATCATTTTCCCCGGGCGAACTCTTCATTATGTTCATTCAATGAACATTGTCGCCCCACCTGTCATTTGGCGCAAGTCTGCGTGCCGGGATTTGGTTGCAAATGGGTCGGGCCTGGTCAGCCAAAGGGGCCCGCTCGGCGCACTTGGCCCGGCGTTTTTCCGCTCCAGCGCCTGACGGCACGACCGAAGTTCGCCGGATCGCTGTAGCCGAGGCGCTCGGCGATCGACGCTACAGACAGATCACTGTGCCACAGCAGGTCCTGGGCCAGGGCCAGCCGCACTTCATCGACCAGCGCCTGGTAGCTGGTGCCACGTTTGGCAAGATGCCGGATCAGACTGCGCGGTGATTGGTTCAGGCGCCGCGCCACGACCTCGAGCCCAGGCGCCCGTCCGCCCGCCTCGAATAATTGCCGACGGATACTGGCCGCAAGGCTTCCACCGCCGCGGTTGTTCAGCAGGCTGTCGCAGCGGGAGACGGCACTGGCGTGCAGACCGGCATCCGATGTGCGGCAGGGCTGATCCAATTGATCAGTCGGCACGCTCAGCCTGTAGTGCTGGCCGTGGAATCGGATCGTGCCGGGCAGGGCCTTTCGCAACGCGCCCTCCCACGACCGATATTGCAGGGGAAACGTGGTTTCGAGTCGGTGCTGCTGTCGACCCAGCAACGGTGCGCACAGGCCAGACAAAGCGAGCAGGTTGATCTCCATCAGCAGCGCCCCCGGCGGTTCCAGCATGAGCGTTGGGATGACGGTCAGGGTCAGGGTCTTTTCGTTTCGTTCAGCAGCCAGCATGGCCCAGGGGGCGCGTGTCGACTCATAGCGAACGAGGGTATCGAGCGCTTGGCCGATCGTTTCTGAGGTGACGACTGCGATGCCGAGCGGCCCATGATGGGCGGCATCCAGCCGCAAGGACGGTTCGATGTGCCAACCGGGGGAGGCCAGGCTGTCGATCACGCGCAGGATCGACAGCACGCGATCAAGCGGCAGGGCCAGATCGTTGCCCCTGAGCTGCTTCCGATTCAACCCGACGGTGTCGAGCAAGGCAGTCTGCGCTTCATCGCTGGGTGCCAGTTCATCGATGAAGGCCGCCAGGTAGCTGGCCGGCACATTGAAATGGCTGGGATCGGGCATTGGCACTCCAGCTTTGTGGCAATAAATGACCAGAACTTGTCATTAACTACACTAACCGAATGGCCGGCCCGCTGCCACACTATTGTTCAGGTCAACAAGCGGTGAACCATGACGTCCTACAGCTACACCACTTCTTCGGGCCAAGTCGGGCGTTACCTCGACCACAAGCGCGCCTGGTGGCTGTTGTCCGTTCTGTACCCCCTGTTCCCGGTCTATGCCGCTCTCCTCCATTTCTGGAGTGGCTGGGAGTGGACCCTGCTGACCCCGGTTCTGCTCACTTATGGCGTCGGCCCACTGCTGGACTGGTGGCTGGGTGAAGACCAGAGCAACCCGCCCGAACAGACCGTGCCAGCGCTGGAGCGTGATCGCTACTACCGACGCCTCACCTGGCTTGCCGTGCCGCTACATGTATTTGCGCTGGCGTTCGCCGCAACTTATGCTGCCTGGGCCGATTTGGGTCCATTCGGCTGGCTGGCCTTGGCCGTCGTTGCCGGCCTGGCGTCGGGTCTGGCGGTCAACACGGCCCACGAGATGGGCCACAAGCGCGATCCGGTCGATCAGTGGCTGAGCCGGATTGCGCTGGCGGTGCCGTTCTATGGTCATTTCACCGTCGAGCACAACTTCGGCCATCACCAACAGGTCGCCACCCCGGAAGACTGCGCCAGTGCGCGCATGGGGGAATCGATTTATCGTTTCGCCCTGCGCGAAATGTCTGGTGGTGTCGCCCGCGCCTGGCGCCTGGAAAGACAACGGCTTGCCCGCCGCGGGCACGGTCCTTGGCATCCGGGTAACACCATTCTCCAATCCCACTTGATCGCGCTGGTGCTGCAGGGTGGGCTGGTTGTCGCGCTGGGCTGG
>JBLRWT010000094.1:0-7093 GCA_047921095.1 Wenzhouxiangella sp.
GCGGATCTGACTCTTGAGAATGATGTCATTGACCGCCGCCAGCACGCCGATCAGGCCGCCGGCCAGCCGGTATTCGGCGTTCTCCATCGGATTGGCGGCCATGAATTCATCGATCCGTGCAAAGGCGGCGCGGATGGTCTCGCCGGTACGATCAGTGAACAACAAAGTCACTGAGCCGGCCTGATAGTCGCGGTCAGTGTATTGCATGATGTCGTCGGGGCCCGAATCCGAAATATAGAGATAAATGTACTGGCCGTTGCGGATTTCATCCTCGCCGATGTCGTAGTAGCGCGGGTTGGCCTCGTGCAGCAGCTGGCGTACCACCGAAACCACGTCGACCAGGGAAACGCTCCCACCGACCTGTGGCTGGGTCTCCATGTGGCGCTGGAAGCGGCGCATGGTGCGAAGGACCTCGGCGTCCTTGACCGCATCGGGCGCCTCGCCCTCAAAAACCACGAACATGCGGTCGGTGCCCGGAAACTTGCTGTTGACCGCAGCCACGCCCAGGTTGTACTCGGAGTCGGGCCACAGGATCGGTGAGCCAGGCTGGGCGTCGCCGACCTGAAGGTTCTGAACAGCGTACAGGCCTGAAGCCACGAACACAAGCATCGAGATCCCGAGTACCAGGTTGCGGCGCCCCGGCGTAGCCGTCAGCCCGACGCAGGCGTCAAGCACGCGGTGCATGGCCGGGTATAAATCGAGCCTGTGGGTGGCAGCGCCTGCCTTCGGCAGCCACGACAGCAGTACCGGCGTGAGTACCATCGCAGACAGCAGCATGGCGCCGACCCAGATGACCCCGATGATCGCGATCTTCTGTAGCAGCGGGATGGGGGTGAAATAGACCACCAGGATCGCGCCGGCATCCGAGGTGATGCCCAGAACCGCTGGCCGGAAAAGCTGGTGCAGACTGATCCGGGCCAGCTCGGCCTTCGACATGTGCGGGTTCTGGGTGGCCAGATCGTCAAAGCGGGTGATCATCTGCACCGAGTGCGAGACAGAGCGCGCGGTGATCAGAAACGCCACCACGATGATCAGCGGGTCAAAGTTGAACCCGAGCAGCGCCGCGGTGCCCAAGGCCCAAAGCGCGCTGACCGTGCCGGCCACCATCGGCAGCAGTGTGCCATACCACGTGCGCATCAGGAGCAAAAGAACCAGCAGCAGCGCGACCACCGTGATCACGGCGATGGTCGCGGTCTGGGTCAGGAAGTCGCGGACCCAGCCGTTAAGAATCGGCTCGCCGACCAATTCGATCTCGATGCCGGGAATCCGGGCCTCCTCGATCAACTGCCGAATGTCCCGGAACACGACGTCGGGCTGGACCAGATGGTCGAGGAAATCGGCGGTGATCAGGGTCGACTTGAGGTCTTTGGACACATACTGGCCGAGCACCAGCGGATTCTTCAGAACGTCTTCGCGCAAGCGATCGAGTTCCGCCCGGCTCTGCGGGACGTCAGGCCACATCAGCGGCGAGCTGTCGATCTCGTAGTGGGTTGCGCGGATATCCTTGAGCTTTCTCGAGGCCAGCGAGGTGATCTGCAGGTGATTGACCCCCGGGACCGTGCGCAGTCCGCGAGTGATCTCGCGAACTGCCGAGAGGACCTCGGTACGGAAGATGTTGCCATCTTCCACGGAGACCATGATGGTCACCAGATTGGCCCCGCCGAAATACTCCTTGTACTCGTCGTGCGTTTCCACCCAAGGGTGGTTGTGCGGGAGCATGTCTTCGAAGATGGTGCGAACGTCGATCCGGAAGGCGAAGACCCCTAGCACCAGCGTCACGAGGATCAGGGCGATCAAAACTTGCGTGCGCCGTTCGATGCATGTGCTTGCGAATTTCTCAACTGGGTCCGTCATCAGTCAAGTTCTCCGTTGCCGTTGATCGGCCGCCAGCTTTCATCCAGATAGAAGCCTTGGTCGGCGCCGACCAAGAACCAGCCCCGATCGGTGGGAACAGCGCCAGTCCGCCAAGCGAAGTTGTTCTCGGCCACGCGCGCGGCGTTCCAGTGCGCATCGCCGTTGGCCTGGACCATGAGCGCTCCGTTGGCCCCCACCGCCAGCCAGCTTCGGCCGTCCCAGCGCACTGCGTAGAGGTGCTCCTCAGTCACCGGCGATTGCCGGGCCCAACTTTCACCGCGATCTTCTGTGACCAGGATGGTGCCAGCCAGTCCGACGGCATAACCACGTCCGGAGTCTTCGAAGTACACCGAGTTCAGGGTTTCCTCGACAAGCGGTTCGAGCGGATCCCAGCTCTCCCCGTCATCCCGGCTGACCAGGATGCTACCGAACTCTCCGACTACCACCAGGCGATCGCCGACACCCGCGATGTCGTGCAAGGTCAGGTCTTCTGGCTCGATTATCTGGCGCCAGTTGTGGCCGCGGTCCTCCGAGACCAGCAGGGTGCCGTACTCGCCGACGATCCAGGCCCGCTCTCCGATCACGCGCACTCTAAGGAGAGTATCGGCGATTTCCGAGGTCGGAACCTCCACCCACTTCCAGTTCTCCCCACCATCGCGGCTGACCAGCACGGTCCCGGCGCTGCCGACCGCGACCAGTTCGCGTGCGTCCCAAGCAGCGATGGACTGCAGGCTGTTTTTCGTCGAGGGGCTTTGGTCGATCCATTGGGTTCCGCCGTTGCTGCTATGCAGGATCTTCCCGAGGTTGCCGACCATCCAGAAATTGTCCTCGCCGGCCCGGACGACGTCGTAGAAGCGATCCTGGGGCAGGATCGGTCGGGGCTCGACGGCATCGACCACCGCGGCCGGCTCAACATAAACGGCGGCCAGTAGCAGGCTCGCGATCACCAGCCACGGGGCCGTGCCGATCAAGATCTTCCGGGTAAATGCCATCTGGCTCTCCAGTCGGCTGATGCAATCGAGGCGGCCGGTGTTCGCATGCGGATCTCTCTAGTTCTAAGGTCAAAAAGTCGCGTTATTATGGTTGCGCCATTCATTATGCTCATCCCACCTGCTGGCTCGAACACCCCACACGAGAGTGCGTTAAGCGTCGGGTGCGGGTTTGCAAAGTGGGCCTGGGAACGGCCGCACGGCAATCCCGGCCGGGCTGAGCGAAACATGAGAACCCATATGCAACAGATATGCCAGCGACCAGGCGAATGATTGGGGAGCCGAAGCGAGTTGCTTCAAATCACCGATAACCCAAGGAATCTGGCTCAAACTGTACGACCTGGAATCGCATCCCGCGAGTTCTCCCGGAGACCTGCTGTTACTTCGCTGTGACGGTGATGTTTCGAATGGTAAACGTCCCCGGGTATGCAGGGAAGCCTGCTTGTCCGGACCCCGC
Source organism: Wenzhouxiangella sp. (assembly GCA_047921095.1). Lineage (GTDB taxonomy): Bacteria > Pseudomonadota > Gammaproteobacteria > Xanthomonadales > Wenzhouxiangellaceae > Wenzhouxiangella. Next base: position 3,301 of record JBLRWT010000094.1, read on the forward strand.
CAAGCCGGAACGCGGCCTGCAACGGGAAAGCCCGGGATGGCGGTCGCCACTGCGGCCAGATCGCTGCACATCTGAAACAAACATGATCTTGAACTGAAACATAACGCTCCATGCTGCACGCTGACGCCCGGGCTCCGTCGCAGCGATGACCCTGAAATCAAGGGCTTGAGCGCATACCCGAGAAGGTTTTCCGGATTGGCCCGGGGCTTGCTTGCACTTGTCCATCGAAGAAGTGACAGCGCGCCGGCCAATCCGGCGCCAGACTCCCCAGGGCTGGACCGCCAATGGAAAAACCTCTCAAGGCAATGCGGCGATATCGGACACGGGTGTGGAGGCGCGCCCGGCCCGAATTCAGCTCCAGTCCGTGCGGGCGCCCCGCAGCCGGTTCCCGGGATGCGGGCCGAAAGCACGTCATTGAGCAGCCGGCGGGGAAAGCCATCTCGAGCCTGCTGCCCGACCCGGCCGACGCAGCAATTTTCCGTCGCGATTTCCGCCGCGATGGCTCCGCGTGAAATTTCCATGGGGATCCGTCCTGACCGGCCGCCAGCGCTCCGGGATCGTGCTGACCGTGCTGGGGGTGGCCGGCTTCTCGGCCAAGGCGATCTTTGCCAAGCTGGCCTACCCTTGGGGGGTGGATCCAATCACCCTGATGACCCTGCGCTCGGCGATCGCCGTACCGGTGCTCTGGCTGGTGTTCTGGTTGCGAGCCGACTCCTCCAAGGCACTCGGTCGGCGCGGCTGGGTGCCGATGATCTGGGCGGGGATCTCCGGCTATTACCTGTCGGCCTGGCTGGACTTCTACGGTCTGCAGACAGTAACCGCTACGCTGGAGCGGCTAATCCTGTTTTTGTATCCGTGCTTCGTGGTACTGCTGGTCGCCGCGCTGAACCGACAGCGTCTGGCGCCGGCCACGCTGCTAGCTCTGGGCCTGGCCTACGGCGGGGTGATGGTGACCCTGGCCACCGGCGGCTGGGACCAGGTCGGAGGAGATTGGGTCGGCATCGCACTGGTGCTGGCCGCGGCGATGATCTTTGCCACCTACTACGTGATCGCCGGCGACCTGGTGCGGCGGCTCTCTGCAGTGCGCTTTTCCGCCTATGTCATGACCATCGCCGGCGCCGCCACCCTGACCCACTTTCTCCTCCAGCGTCCTGCGCTGGAGCTTTTCCTGCAGCCGGCACCGGTGTATGGTTTTGCGCTGGGGCTGGGACTGGTGAGCACCGTGCTTCCGATCCTGCTCATTTCCGAGGGTCTGCGGCGAATCGATACCAGCACATCGGCCTCGATCAACCTGCTCGGTCCGGGATTGACAGTGATCATGGCCTACCTGATTCTGGGCGAGCGGCTCGAGCCGCTGCAGTGGCTGGGATTTGCCATGGTCCTGGCCGGGGTATTCAGCCTCGGCCGCAGGCTCGGCCCGCCGCCGGAGACTGTCCCGCGGGTCAGACCTTCGAACTGAAACCGCAACGAGGAACCCCCTAACATGGCAGGCAGAACGCTCTACGACAAGCTCTTCGAAAGCCACGCGGTGGTGACCAAGGAAGACGGCGCCACGCTGCTCTACATCGACCGCCACCTGCTGCATGAGATCACATCACCCCAAGCCTTCGAGGGTCTACGGCTAGCTGGGCGGCCTCTGTGGCGGCCGAGCGCGGCGGTGGCTGTGATGGACCACAACGTGCCCACCAGAAACCGGACCCGGATCGCCAACCCGATCGCGCGGCTGCAGCTTGAGACCCTGGCAGGCAACTGTCGCGAGTTCGGGGTTGAGCTCTACGACCTGGACCATCCCGGCCAGGGCATCGTGCACATTATCGGTCCGGAGCAGGGACTGACCCTGCCCGGCATGACGGTGGTCTGCGGCGACTCCCACACCTCCACCCACGGTGCCCTGGGAACCCTGGCCTTCGGCATCGGCACCTCAGAAGTCGAGCACGTCATGGCCACCCAGTGCCTTGCGGTGCACAGGTTGCGTAACATGCAGGTACGCATCGATGGACAATTGGGACCCGGGGTCAGCGCCAAAGACGTCATACTCGCCCTGATTGGCCGGATCGGCACCAACGGCGGCAGCGGTTATGCCATCGAATACGTCGGCAGCACCATTCGTTCGCTATCGATGGAGGGGCGCATGACGATCTGCAACATGTCCATCGAGGCCGGCGCCCGCGCCGGCATGGTGGCAGTGGACGACACCACCTTCGAGTATGTCCACGGTCGGCCCTTCGCACCGGCCGGCGCGCTCTGGGAACAGGCCGTGGAGGCTTGGCGCGAGTTGGTAAGTGACCCGGATGCGTGCTTTGACCGGGTGGTCGAACTGGATGCCGCGGACATCGAACCCCAGGTTACCTGGGGGACCAGCCCCGGTATGGTGGTGCCGGTGGGCGGCGCGGTGCCCGACCCGGCCGACGAGCCCGATCCGGGCAAGCGTCGGACCCTCTGGCAGGCGTTGGAGTACATGGATCTGAAGCCCGGCACTCGGCTGGTCGATATCCCGCTCGACAAGATCTTCATCGGCTCGTGCACCAACGCGCGCATTGAGGACCTGCGCGCGGCAGCTGGCGTGGTGCGCGGGCGCAAGGTTGGCGAAAACATCCGCCAAGCGCTGGTGGTTCCGGGCAGCCAGGCGGTCAAGCGCCAAGCCGAGGCCGAGGGCCTGGATCGGGTGTTCACCGAGGCCGGCTTCGAGTGGCGCAACTCGGGCTGCTCGATGTGCCTGGGCATGAACCCCGATCGGCTGGAGCCGGGCGAGCGCTGCGCCTCCACCTCCAACCGCAATTTCGAGGGCCGCCAGGGCCGCGGTGGACGCAGTCACCTGGCCAGTCCGGTGATGGTGGCGGCGGCGGCCATCCACGGCCATTTCGTCGACCCGCGCGGCGAGGAGGTGCAAGCGTGAAGGCATTCACCAAGTTCCGGGGGCAGGTCGCACCGCTGGACCGCGCCAACGTCGATACCGACGCGATCATGCCCAAACAGTTTCTCAAGGCCATCACCCGCGAGGGTCTGGGGCCATTTCTATTCGACAGCTGGCGCTACCTCGACGAGGGTGAACTTGGCCAGGACTGCGCCAACCGGCCCGTCAACCAGGATTTTGTGCTCAACGATCCGCGCTACCGGGATGCCGGGATCCTGTTGGCCCGGGAGAACTTCGGTTGCGGCTCCTCGCGCGAGCACGCGGTCTGGGGACTGATGGACGCCGGCTTCAGGGCGGTCATTGCCACGAGCTTCGCCGACATTTTCTACAGCAATGCGAACAAGAATGGCCTGCTACCGGTCGCCCTGCCGGAAGACCGGATCGAGACGCTGTTTGAGATGGCCGGCGGCGACGAGGTCCTGGTCCTGGAGATCGACCTGGAGGGCCAGGTACTCAGATCCCCAGAGGGGCGGGAGTTCGGGTTCGACATCGACCCGGCGGTACGCAAGCGTCTGCTTGAGGGCCTGGATGACATCGCCCTGTCGCTGACCCATGCCGAGGCGATCCGCGACTACGAGCGCCGGCGAGCGCGCGAAGCGCCCTGGCTGTTCCCGGACCGGCCCGGATCATGAACAGCGGGCGTTCGGATATCCCTCGGCCGGTGCTCGACCGGATCCACCACCTGGCTTTCATCACCGCCGACCTCGACCGGGCCGTAGCGCGCTTTGAGCGCCTGCTCGGGGTGACCATGGCCGAGCGCGGCCCGGTGGCCGGACGCGGTGCTGAAGTGGCGATCTTCAAGCTGGCCAATCTCAATCTCGAGGTGGTCTCCCCGGTGCAGCCCGACAGCCCGCTCCACGACTACCTCGCCCGCCACGG
>JBLRWT010000095.1:0-7085 GCA_047921095.1 Wenzhouxiangella sp.
CATACCGATCGCAGCCCTCTCCTTAGAGTACACGCTCGCTCAAGTCAATCCATAATTGACCCATTGCACACAATCGGCAGAAGATCAGGCCGGAAATCGGCAAGAGAGTCTTCAAGCCGGGGCAAAGACGCAATCAATGGATTTCTCATGCCTCCACACCTTCAGGCATTACCGCAAGTCAATGGACGAAAAAACCTGCTCCTGGGCTCCCTGGACTCGGATGTTTACGGGCGACTCGCTTCGCGGCTGGAACTGACCCCCATGACCCGCGGAGAGATCGTCTGCCCACCAGGCCAGAAACTGACCCATGCCTATTTCCCGGTCTCCGGCATCATCTCCCTGCTGCACGTCCTCGAGGATGGGTCAACAGGCGAGAGCGCCGTGATCGGCAACGAAGGCATGCTTGGCGTGGCCATCCTTACCGGCGCCTACGCCATGTCAAGTGAAGCCACCGTGCAAAATGAAGGCTACGCGTTCAAGCTTCCGGCCGAGGCGTTGATGGACGAATTCAACCGCTCGACATCGACCCGCAATCGGCTGTTGAGATACACGCAGGCCTTGTTGGCGCAGACTTCGCAAACGGCTATCTGCAACCGGCACCATACGGTGCAGCAGCAGCTGTGCCGCCGGCTCTTGCTCACCCTGGACAGACTGCCCGGCGATGAACTCCATATGACCCAGGAACAGATTGCCAGTACCCTGGGAGTCCGTCGGGAGGGCATCAGTGAAGCCGCGGGCCGTTTGCAGCTCGCCGGCCTGATCACGTACAAGCGGGGCCGGATCACGGTTCTTGACCGGGACCGACTCGAAGACCATGCCTGCGAGTGCTACCACGTGGTGAAAGACGAGTGCGATCGGCTGGAGAATCTGCCGTTGCCATCCCGAAAGCACCTTCCTTACTCGGTCGAGCGAAGACGACGGGTCCGACCACCGCCGCCAGGCAACCATTGAGCGACTGGCAGTCGATTTGCCAACGGTTCAGTGCCATAATCCTCATCGTCAGCACAATACAGTCGACGAGGTTGCGGCTCCGGCGTCGGCCGGTTCAGCAGACTGATAATAATTCTTGCAAAGATGGGAGAGATCAATCATGACCAACAAAGCTATCGGTGTTGTAGCCTATATCACCATTATCGGCTGGATTATCGCTTTCATTATCTTCAAGGGCAAAGCTGACCGGTCCCAACAGGCCGCTTTTCACCTGGAGCAAAGCCTCGGACTGATCATCGTCGCCGTGGCCGTGGCCATCATCGGCAATATCCTGGTTGCCATTGCCGGCATCTTCAGTCTTCTTCTCCTGATCGCCAACATCGGGATCATCGTGCTGTGGGTCCTGGGCCTGTTGAATGCAATCAATGAAAAGCAGGAGCCCATTCCCCTGATCGGTCCGATATTCCAGGGAAAGCTCACTTTCATCAGTTGACCCCAATGCCTGAAGGGCCCGATCCGGGCCTGAGCAGGGGCCGGCACTTTGACCGGTGTCGGCCCTTTTTTGTTATTCTCCGGAGCTATTCAGGTTATCCGGACAAACCCATGCCGCGCTTTGCGTCTCTGGTCCACGCGTCACTTCTGGCAGTCTTCCTCTTGCTCTGCGCGCCGTCTGTGGCCGCCGACAGGCCATTGTTGCCGCTCCACTTTGACCCGACTGAAGGAAATGTCCTGCTCGAAATACGGGCACCCGGCCAGCCGCTGATCTACGCCAGTTCACTGGCGACCGGCCTGGGCGCGACATCACCTCTGATCGATCGGGCAGACACCGGCCAAAGCGCCCTGGTGGTGTTCGAACGCCAGGGATCACGTGTCCTGCTGATTCGCGAAAACCCGGCTTTTCAGGCACTTTCAGGGACAGAGGCTCTGGTGCGCTCGGTGCGAGAATCGTTTCCCCGCTCTGTCCTCGCCTCTTTCCCCATAAAGGAAGAACGGGATGGGGTCTTGCTCGTGGATGCCACCGAGTTCTTTCTGAGCGACGTCCATGGCATTGCCGCAAGCCTGCGGCAAGCGGATCTCGGCACGCCGACCCTGGATCGCGAACGCAGCTACGTCCTTGCCGGACGCACGGCGGCATTCTCGCAAAACACGGAAGTCCGGGTCGCCCTGACTTTCGCGGTCGACCAGCCAGGCAATACCTTGAGGCGGCATGCGCCCGATGGGCGTTCGGTCACCTTCGAACAGCAACACAGCTTCATGGCGCTGCCCGATGATGCGTACCGCCCGCGTCGCTTCCACCCGCGCGCCGGCGTTTTTCCACACGTGGTTTTCGACTTCAGTCAGGCGCATGACCAGGACTACCAGCGTCGCTGGATCTGGCGCTGGCGACTGATCCCTTCCGACCCCGAAGCCTATCTCGCCGGCGAGTTGGTCGACCCGGTCGAACCCATCGTGTTCTATCTTGACCCGGCGATTCCGGAGCCGTACCGATCGGCGTTCCGCGAAGGCGGCATGTGGTGGGCCGAGGCCTTCGAGGCGGCAGGATTCAGCAATGCCTTCCAGATTCGCGATTTGCCGGCGGACGCCGATCCAATGGATATCCGCTACAGCATGCTGATGTGGGTGCACCGGACCGAGCGCGGCCCCTCGGTGGGACCCCATTACCGCGACCCGCGCACCGGCGAGATTGTCAGCGCGCTGGTGCGCATGGATTCCTTTCGCTCGCTGGTCAACCACGATCTGTGGAAAGGCTTTTTGCCGGCTGCCGGGCCGGACGGCCTTGCCGTGGATTCAGAAGAGATGGCGATGGCACGTCGCCGCCAGCATACCGCCCATGAGATCGGCCACTCCCTGGGTCTGGCCCACAACTTCCTTGCCGCAACCCGCGATCGGGCCTCGGTGATGGATTACCCGGTGCCGCTGGTCACCCTGGGACCCGACGGTTACGTCGATTTGTCGGCGGCCTACGCTGATGGCATTGGCGAAGCCGACAAGCTGGCGATCCGCTACGCCTATACCTGGTATCCGGACGAGGAGGCCGAACGCGCAGGGCTGGCCAGCATCATCGACGAGTTCGAAGAACGGGATCTGCAGTTCATCACCGGCGGCCATGCGCGAATTACCGGAAGCCATCCGGATGCAACCCAATGGGTCGAAGGGCCCGATATGTTGCAGGCGCTGGAACGCACCAGCGCCGTTCGCCGTGTGCTGGTGGACAGCTTCGACGAGCGCGCCCTGGCCGCCGATGAACCGTACGTTGTCCTGCATCGCCGCTTTGCCCATGCCTGGCTTCATCACCGCACGGCCCTCTATGGTGTGGCCAAGCACATCGGCGGCATGGAATTCAGCTATGGCCTGAAAGGGGACCAGGTCACGCCCACCCGGCCCATTGACCCCTCGCTGCAGCGCCAGGCGCTCGACGCCGTGCTGGCCGCGCTGAGTCCCGAAGAACTCAGAATTCCCGACCGCGTCAGCGCCTTGCTGGCGCCACCCCCGATGGGTTGGGATTCCGGCTGGGGCTGGCATACCGATGCCGGAACACTGGAGTCGATCGCTGACCCGGTGTTCGATCCGATCCACACCGCCCATCGACTGGCCTTCGAAATCGTCGGTCTGGTGCTCGACCCTGGCCGACTGGCACGCAGCGCCAGCTTTCATGCCCGCGATCCGGCGTTTCCCGGGCCGGACGAAGTAATCGGGTCCATGATCGAGGCAAGCTGGGCTCAATCAGCCAGCGCCAACAGTCACGAGGCCGCCCTTCTGCGCGCGACGCAGCGTAGTGTGCTTGACGGCCTGATCGACCTGGCCGGAAGCGTATTGGCGCCAGCCGATGTACGCGCCACCGCCGACGCACGGTTGCGCACCCTGGCCCAGACCCTCGGTTCTGACCGCAACAGACAGCGGACCTCAGCCGAAACCGCCCACCGACGCCTGGCCGTGGCTGACATCGAGCGCTATCTTGCCGGTGACGACGAGCCGGCCCAACGCCCCAGACCCGAACCGATTGTTCTGCCCTGGCCGTAACCCCATCATTTCAAGCCGGGCTATCAGCAACATGAAAAAATCGACCAGCGTCAGGCGCAAGCGCAACACGCCGATTACCATTGGCGGTATCGAAGTTCACCCCGGCGAGCGTCGAAGCATCGAGATGGAAGTCGCGCGCCTGTACACCCATACGCCGGCCACGATGCCGGTCCAGGTGGTCTGCGGGGAGCGCGATGGCCCGGTCCTGTTCGTCAGCGCCGCAATCCATGGCGACGAACTCAATGGCGTGGAAATCATTCGGCGTCTGCTGAAGGCGCGCGCGATGAGCAAGCTGCGCGGAACCCTGATCGCCGTTCCCATCGTCAACATGCACGGTTTCATCCATACCAGTCGTTATCTGCCAGACCGGCGCGATCTCAATCGCAGCTTTCCCGGCTCCGAAACCGGCTCGCTGGCTGCGCGAATCGCCAACCTGCTGATGCGCGAGATCGTGAACCAGTCCACCCATGGCATCGATCTGCATACCGGCGCAGTGCACCGGGCCAATCTACCGCAGATCCGGGCCAATCTCGATGATCCGGTCACCCGGGCGATGGCCGGCGCTTTCGCTGCCCCTGTGGTTCTCAATGCGGCGATTCGTGACGGCTCGCTGCGCGCGGCGGCAATGACCAGCAACATACCCATCCTGCTGTACGAGGCTGGCGAGGCCTTGCGGCTGGATGAAATGAGCATTCGAGGCGGCGTCGAGGGGATCATCCGGGTCATGCGTATGCTGGGCATGCTGCAAAGAAGTCGCCGCAAGGAGACGCCGGCCCCCGTAATCGCACGTTCGAGCAGTTGGGTTCGTGCGTCCCAGAGCGGGATTTTTCGATCCTTTGCCAGTCTCGGCGAAGCGGTGACGCGTGATGAGACCATTCTCGGCGTCGTCGCTGACCCTTTCGGCGAGCAGGAGCAGGAAATTCGCGCGCCTTTCGACGGCATCGTGATTGGTCGATTGCACCTGCCATTGGTGAACGAAGGCGATGCCATCTATCATATCGCCCGCTTCGATTGCAACGATCTGGCGGCGGAGCGAATCGGCGATTACCAGGAAACGCTGGAAGGCGACGATCACCCGCACACCGACTCGGCCCAGGGCTCTTGAAGTAATTCATCATGCAGATGGTTTCCTCTGGCACGCCCTTACCCGGGAATCTGCTGGACGAGTTGCGCCGGGCCAGACGAGTGGCTGTCCTGACTGGCGCCGGCGTTTCTGCCGAATCCGGGGTACCGACCTTTCGTGACGCCCGCTCCGGTCTCTGGGCAAAACACGACCCGATGGCCCTGGCCTCGCCCGAGGGGTTCGCCAGGGATCCCGCTCTGGTCTGGGACTGGTACCAGTGGCGTCGGGAGTTGGTGGCGAATACCTTGCCCAATGCCGGGCACACCGCCCTGGCTGACCTTCAAGCGCTGTTTGACGAGTACACCCTGGTCACGCAGAACGTCGACGGGCTGCACCAGGCAGCGGGCTCCAGCGGCGTGCTGGAACTGCACGGCAATATCCAGCGCACGATCTGCTCGACAACCCGAAAAGCCATCGACGAGGACTGGCTGACCGAGCACGCCGGGCAGCGGCCTCCACCCTCCCCTCACCACGACAATGGACTGGCACGACCCGATGTGGTCTGGTTTGGGGAAGTGCTGGATAGCCGCGTTCTGAATGCCGCATTCGCCGCGGCCAGCCGCTGTCAACTGATGATTGTCGTCGGCACCGCCGGCGTAGTTCACCCCGCGGCGAGCATTCCGCACGTGGCGCTCGATGCCGGAGCTACCATGATAGACATCAACCCGATAGCCAGCGAACTCAGTCCCCTGGCCGACTGGCATCTCGCTGGGACCAGCGCCCATTGGCTGCCGGTGCTGGCTTCGGTCCGAGCCCACTAGCTCAAAGCGAGAACAGACTGCAACGTCCGGAAAGCGCGGCGGCTGGGTCTCGAGTTGCTGCAATCATTTATACTTGTCGGCTTATTCTCCTGGAGTTCGAGCATGACCGCCAATATGCGTGCACTGGTCAAGCCTTCGGCCGCCCCCGGCCTGGAAATGCGTGAGGTTCCAGTTCCCCGACCAGGGCCCAACGATGTGCTGGTCAAGCTGGAAAAAACCGCCATTTGCGGCACCGATCTCCATATCTACCAGTGGGACGAATGGGCCCAGCGAACCATCAAGCCGCCACTGATCATCGGTCATGAATTCGTTGGCCGGATCGTGGAAATTGGCGACAGTGTCCGCGGCTACACAGAAGGACAGCGGGTTTCCGCCGAAGGCCATATCGTATGTGGCGTCTGCCGCAATTGTCGCGCTGGCAAACAGCATTTATGCCCACATACGATCGGCATTGGCGTCAACCGCGACGGCGGCTTTGCCGAATACGTCGTGGTGCCGGCAACCAACCTGTGGCCGGTCCCCGATGAAATCCCGTCGGAATTGGCCGCGTTCTTCGATCCGTTCGGCAATGCCGCCCATTGCGCACTGCAGTTCGATCTGGTTGGGGAAGATGTTCTGATCACGGGCGCCGGGCCGATCGGCATCATTGCCGCCGGCATCGCCAAACATGTCGGTGCGCGCCACATCGTGATCAGCGATGTCAACGAATACCGCCTGAACCTGGCGAAGGAAATGGGTGCGACCCGCACCATCAACGTCAGAAACGAACGCCTGACCGACATCCTTGAAGAGCTCAACATCGACGGTTTCGATATCGGCATGGAGATGTCAGGCCACCCGCAGGCTTTCAATGATTTGCTGCACTGCATGTACCACGGCGGCAAGGTTGCCCTGCTCGGTCTTCTACCAAAAGGCACTGGCGTGGACTGGGATCAGGTGATCTTCAAGGGTCTGGAGATGCATGGTATCTATGGCCGTCGCATGTATGAGACCTGGTACAAGATGACCCAGATGCTGCTGACCGGCTTTCCGCTGCACAAGGCGCTGACCCACCAGATCCCGATTGATGACTTTGAGACCGGGTTTGAGCTGATGGCCAAGGGTCAGTGTGGGAAGGTGGTTTGTGATTGGGGTGTTGGTTAGTTAGTTAGCTGGTTGGCTGGTTGGCTGGTTGGGTCGTTTGTTGGTTCTTTTGGAGTGAGTTATGTCTGATTTGAAGACGCTTGAGCGGTTGAGGTCTGAGCTCGGCG
>JBLRWT010000096.1:0-7027 GCA_047921095.1 Wenzhouxiangella sp.
GAGTCGGCCCGGACTCCCCAGGTTCTCGAAAGTCGCAGTTTTTTGATGTGGCAGCTCGGCCGAACGGCCGAGGCTCTGGAACTGGCGCTGGATGCCGCCGAACAGGGTGGGGAACGCGATCACCGCGTCTGGGCCGCCCAGCTTGCCGCTGCGGAGGATGATCTGGAGTTGGCACTGGACCTTTACCGCCAGGCTCGTGCTGACAACCCAACGGATCGCGGTTTGGCCCTGGCCGAAGTCGAAATTCTGCGTCAGATGGACCGGACGGACGAAGCGATTGATTTCCTGGCCACCATGCCACCCGACAGCGACGTGCTCTACACGCTTGGAAGTTATCTTTATCAGGCAGGGCGGCTGGAAGAGGCCGAAGCGGCCTGGGTTGAACTGGCAGCCGTGGAAGATGCCGACGATCCCGTGCATCATGCCTTCCTGGTTGCCTTCCTGGCCGAGTTGCTCGAGTTGGATGAGCAGGCCCTGGAATGGTATGAGCAAGTTCAATCCGGCCCGAACGCCAATCGTGCCATGTTGCGCCGGGCGGTGATCGAAGGTCAGCAGGGCAACCTGCTGGCGGCGCGCAGCCTCCTGCAATCGGTCCGCCTGGGTGATGAGCGGGATCTTTCCCGACAGTCGCTGATCATCGAAGCCGACCTGTTGCGCGAGGCCGACCAGGCCGACCAGGCCGTGCGCCTGCTCACATCCGCCTTGAGGGAGCAGCCGAACGATGTGGTGCTGCTTTACTCGCGCGCCATCTGTGCTGTGGCGATGGATGACATCGATCTGGCCGAACAGGACTTTCGGCGGATACTTCAGATCGAGGACGACAATGCCATGGCGCTCAATGCACTGGGCTACACGCTGACCGATCGCACCGATCGCCATCAGGAAGCCTATCGGCTGATTAGCCGGGCGCACGAGCTCGAACCGGACAGCCCGTCGATCCTTGATTCCATGGGTTGGGTCTATTTCCACCTGGGCCAGCCCGAGCGCGCCTTGCCCTATCTGGAACAAGCGTTGGAAGGTGAGGACAACCCGGAAATTGCCGCCCATCTCGGCGAGGTATTGTGGCACCTGGGCCGCGAAGCCGAAGCGACCGAGATTCTATCCAATGCGGTTGACCGCTTTCCGGAAGACAGCTACCTCGCTGATACCAGAAGGCGGTTGGGTCTGGTTGAATGATCGCTTTTCGAACGCTGAAAGTCATGGCGTTGGTCGGTCTGCTGCTGACCTCGGCCTGCGCGGTCAGGGAACAGCGGCCTTCGGGCGCCTGGATGGAAGATCGTGAACTTCTTTTTGCCATCCACAGCGTCTGGTCGGTGAGCGGCAGGGTGTCATTGTCGGATGGTGACCGAGGGGGCCAGTTGGCATTCGAGTGGCGCGCCGATGGTGACGAGCACGAAGTTCTGCTGCGAACGGTCATGGGTGGCAAGCAGTGGCGCCTGCGCTTTGACCCCCATCGCGCCTTTCTGGAAGGCAGTGATGTGGGTGAGCTGTGGGGCCTCGAACCCGATCCGCTGGTCGAAGCTGCCGTGGGCTGGCCGATCCCGGTCAGTGATCTCGTTTACTGGATACGCGGGCTGATCCCGCCAGATAGCGACGGCGCGATTTATTTTGCAGCGGACGGATCGCTGGACCGGGCCACCAGTCCGCCATGGATACTGGACTTCCAGCGGTTCGAGCAGACCCCGGCTGCCCTGTTGCCGTCACGATTGCAGGCAGACAGCCCACCTTACCGCGTCAGGCTGGTGCTCAGGAACTGGAATCTGTCGGCACCTGCGGTTACAAAATCGTTATAATACTGCGCGTCAGCGGTCGATGAGGGCTTGGCCCGCTTCGTTCGCCGGCGACTCTGCTGGGACGTCGCCAAGTTGGTTAAGGCACGGGGTTTTGATCCCCGCATTCGCAGGTTCGAATCCTGCCGTCCCAGCCATTTCCTTGCCGAAATTCAAGTGGATCAGGTGCATTGACTAATCCTTCCTTGATGGTTTTCTCCGGAACCGCGAATCCGGAACTGGCCCAGTCGATTGCCGATTGCCTGGGCGTGCCCATGGGCCGCGCCAACGTTGGGCGATTCAGTGATGGCGAAGTGGCAGTGGAAATCATGGAAAATGTTCGCGGTCGCGACGTTTACCTGGTTCAGCCAACCTGTCAGCCCACCGCTGAGAATTTCATGGAGTTGCTGGTCATGATCGATGCGCTCAAACGTGCATCGGCTGCGCGGGTTACCGCGATCATGCCGTACTTCGGCTATGCCCGCCAGGATCGTCGTCCACGCTCGGCTCGAGTGCCGATCACCGCCAAAGTGGCTGCCCGCATGATCAGCGTGGCGGGGACGGACCGCGTTGTCACCGTTGATCTGCATGCCGACCAGATCCAGGGGTTTTTTGACGTGCCGGTCGACAATGTCTATGCCTCACCGCTGACCCTGGCCGATATCTGGAAGAGATACACCTCGGATGAGATCGTGGTGGTCTCGCCGGACGTTGGCGGGGTTGTGCGAGCGCGCGCCATCGCCAAGCGCCTTGACGTGGACCTGGCCATCATCGACAAGCGCCGCCCACGCGCGAACGAGTCGACGGTGATGAACCTGATCGGCGATGTCAAGGACATGACCTGCGTTCTGGTCGACGACATGATCGATACGGCCGGAACGCTGTGCGCGGCGGCCAGCGCCCTGAAAGACAAGGGCGCGCGCAAGGTCGTGGCTTATTGTGTTCATCCCGTCTTGTCAGGTCCGGCCATTACCAATATCAGCAATTCCAGAATTGACGAAATCGTCGTAACCGACACCATCCCCCTGAGCCAGGCCGCCAGGGACTGTGGCCGAATCCGCCAGCAGTCGGTCGCCCAGATGCTGGCGGAAACGATTCGCCGGATGTCGGAAGGTGAGTCGGTCAGTTCCCTGTATGTCGACTGATGTCGACGGGGAGAGGGTAAGAGGGGAGACGGAAGAGGGAAAAGAACAGATCCAGCTTGGCGAGAGGGTTTTTCCCTCTTCCATCTCCCCTCTCCCCCTCTCCCGTCTTTTCAGCTATACCCGATCCAGACCGCAACAACCAACGCGATCGAACCAAGCGCCAGCAGTTTCAGAATCAACGGAAAGATGAACCGGAACCAACGGTCGTAGGGGATGCCGGCCAGGCCGATGATCCCCATCAGGACCGGGTTGGTTGGCACGATCATGTTCATGAAGCCATCGCCGAACTGGAATGCCAGCACTGAAATCTGACGGCTCACGCCCACGAGATCGCCGATCGGCGCCATCAGCGGCATGGTGACGAACGCCTGACCGCTGCCTGACGGGATAAACAAGTTGAGCACGCTCTGAATGCCCAGCATGCCGACGGCTGACAACTCGGCTGGCACCATTGCCAGTGGCGTGGCCAGGCCATGAACGATGGTGTGGAGGACCAGGCCGTCTTCCAGCAGCAGGGCGATGGAGCGGGCAAAGCCGATCAGCACCGCTGTGCCGGCCAGTTCGGCAGCTCCCCGGGTGAAGGTGTTGGCAATATCGTCCAGGCGCATTCGGCCGACGAGGCCGGCAATGATGGCGAGCGCCAGAAAAACCGCACCCAGCTCGACCAGGTACCAGTCGAACAGGGAAATACCGACGACCAGCGCAATCAGCGCGGCCAGCGTTGCAATCAACACCCAGGCGCGGCGGCTGTCCAGTGGAACCTGTTCGGCCGGCTCGGGAGGTTGTGCGGCGGGCACATCGGCCACCAGGCTTCGGCTCGGGTCAGCTTGAACCCTTTTGGCGTACGACCAGACATGATGGAAGCCAACAGCGAAGAACGGCAGCCAGAGCAGGGCTCGATACCACATGCCGGAACCCGGTTGCAGTTCGGCCACATCCTGGGCGATCAACAGGGTGAACGGGTTGATCAGGGCCACCCCGTAGCCAATGCCATAGCCCACAACCATGATGCCAATTGCGGTTACGGCATCCATGCGCATCGCCACGCACAGGGCGATGAGTATGGCGGCAAAGGGTATGTATTCCTCGGCCATGCCCAACGTCGCCGATGCAATGCCAAAGGCCATCATCCCCATCAGGATCAGCAGCCACGGTACATGCCCAAACCGTTCAATGGCTTTCCCCAGCATGGCGTCAATGGCACCAGTTTGACGAATGACTGCCAGGGCACCGCCAATGATCAGGACAAAAAAGATGATGCCCTGGGCGTCGGCCAGGGCGCGCGGCACCACGGTGAACAGCGACCAGGGGCCAAGACGCGGTGCCTCATACAGTGTTTCGTACGTGCCAGGCACCACCATTTCTCGCCCGGCTTCGTTAGGCTCGGTCTGAAACTCGCCAGCCGGTAGCATCCAGGTCAGCACCAGCGCCACCACCATCATGGCAAACATCAAAACCAGGGTATGCGGGACTCGAAATGGCTTGGACATGGCTGGCTTGTTCTCCCTCAGAAACAAAAAAGCGCCGGCCATGATGTGGGCCGGCGCCTGAGTATAGCGGGAATATCTCACCCAACCCTTGCAGGATCTGGTTAAAAAGCGCCTTCATCCAGTGCCATGATCGATTCAGCGCCAGCCTGGATGCGTGAGGCCAGGCCTTCCGATTCCGGCAGCATGCGGGTCATGAAGAACCGAGCGGTGATCAGCTTGTTGCGATAGAAGGCTTCGTTCATCGAGCCGCTGGTCAGGTTGTGATTGGCGCTCTTCGCCTGGACCGCCCAGGACCACGCCATGGCCGTCAGCGCAAACAGGCGCAGGTAGTCGACCGAGGCGGCTCCGGCTTCCAGCGGGTCGCGCGCCATTTGCTGGTAGACCCAGCCAGTTGTCGCCTTGAGCCGATCCAGGGCCGCTTCCAGTGGTGCAGAAAACTCGGCCAGTGCCTCATTCTTGCTCATCGAGGCAAGCAGTTGGTCTGCCACATCGAAAAACGACTTGATGGTTTCGCCATTGGCAGCCACCAGCTTGCGCCCGACCAGGTCGAGGGCCTGGATGCCGTTGGTGCCTTCATAGATCCTGGTGATGCGCACATCACGCACGAACTGTTCCACGCCGGTGTCGACGATATAGCCGGCGCCACCGTGGACCTGCAGGCCCAGGTTGGCGACTTCGGACCCCATGTCGGTGAAGTACGCCTTGATGATCGGGGTCATCAGGGCCACCCAGTGCCCGGCACGCTCGCGGGTCGCCGGTTCGGGGTGGTGGTGTTCCAGTTCCAGTTGCATGGCGGTGTAGAGGCCCAGGTGACGTGCGCCTTCGCAGAAGGCCCGGCCAACCATCAGCATGCGACGCACATCGGGGTGAACGATAATCGGATCCGCCGGTTTGTCAGGCAGCTTTGCACCAGAGAGGCTGCGCCCCTGCAAACGTTCACGTGCGAATACGGCAGCGTTCTGATAGGCGACCGAACCGATTCCCAGACCCTGGATGCCGGTCCCCAGGCGCGCGCCGTTCATCATCGAAAACATGTAGATCAGGCCGCGGTGAGGTTCGCCGACCAGGTAGCCGACGGCATTGTCGTAAATCATCTCGCAAGTGGCTGATGCCTTGATGCCCATCTTGTGATCGATACCGGCGCAACGGACCCCATTGCGCTCGCCGAGCGAACCGTCCGGATTGACCAGGTACTTGGGGGCGATGAACAAGCTGATACCACGGGTGCCCTCGGGCGCGCCGGGCAGGCGCGCCAGGACCATGTGAATGATATTTTCCGCGAGATCATGCTCGCCGGCAGAGATCCAGATCTTGGTTCCGGAAATGCGGTAGCTGTCGGCCTCTGCCGGTTCTGCCCGGGTTCGGATCAGACCCAGGTCGGTGCCGCAGTGGGATTCGGTCAGGTTCATGGTGCCGGTCCAGTCGCCGGCAATCATCTTCGCCAGATACGTGTCTTTCTGTTCCGTGCTGCCATGCAGTTGCAGGGCTTCCCACGCGGCGTGTGAAAGGGCCGCATACATCCCCCAAGAGGTGTTGGAGGCCGTGATCATCTCCGACATGGCCAGCCCCAGGTAGTAAGGCAGCCCCTGGCCGCCGAATTCGGGCGTTGAAGTCAGACCGGGCCAACCGGCATCGCAGTAGGCCTTGTAAGCTTCAGCAAAGCCTTTCGGAGTACGGACCTCTCCCTGGTCAAAACCACAGCCTTCGAGATCGCCGGGACCATTGAGGGGCTGAAGTACCGTCTCGCAGAATTTCGCTCCTTCCACCAGTACGGCATCGACGATGTCCTCAGTCGCCGATTCGGCCGAGGGGAGCTTCTGCCCCGGGCTGTGGTCAAGGACCTCGTTGATCAGAAATCGAAAGTCGTTGACCGGCGCGTGATAAATGGGCATGTTTCAAATCCTGGAGTCAAGTGTTTTTGTTAGCCATACGGTTGCGTATGTGGCCCCAGATTAGCATACTTTGCCAACCAGGGATATTGACGCAACAGTGTCTATCAATGGTATTGTTGAGATTAATGCCGCAATTCCCGGGAGGGAATATGAACCAGTCTCAGATTCAGGATTTTCTCGCCGGGCAGGACCTGTTTGCCGGGCTGACCGACGACCAGCGGGCCTTTCTTGCCCAGCATGCCGAGGAACGATCATTCGAGCGCGATCAGGTGGTTGCGCGCGAGGGTCAGAACGCTGACCGGTTCCTGCTGATTCTCGATGGCGAGTTGGCGGTCGAGGTGCCGGCCATTGCCGGACCGAAGCTCGAGATCACCCGGCTGGGTTCAGATCAGATTTTCGGTTGGTCGTGGCTGATCGAACCTTACAAATGGCACTTCAACGCTCGTGCCACGCAGCCAACCCGCGTCCTGGATTTCAGCGGCGAGGCGATTCTCCAGCATTGCGAAGAGGACCCGGCTTTCGGCTATGCCCTGTTCAAGCGTTTCTCGACCCTCATGGGCGTCCGCCTCGAGGCCGCTCAGCGCAAGATGATGGATCAGTGGAGTCCGGCGGGGTTTGCTTGAAGGCGGTAGAAAGGTGAAAGGTGAAAGGTGAAAGGTACGACGGGAGACGGGAGACGGAAGTCGCGGCGGTGCGTCGGTGGTCGGTGGTCGGTGGTCGGTGGTCGGTGG
>JBLRWT010000097.1:0-7003 GCA_047921095.1 Wenzhouxiangella sp.
ACGCAGGAAACATCCGGGTGCAGACGACGATGAAGAGCACGATAAGGAGGTGCCGCGGCCATGAGAGACAACGGCATCCTGCGCATCGTCGCCCGTTTTCTGATCCCGTTGATCATGTTGTTCGGGCTCTACATCCAGTTTCATGGCGAGTATTCACCCGGCGGCGGCTTCCAGGCCGGCGTGGTGTTTGCCGCCGGCTGGATCCTGTTCGTGCTGATCTACGGTCTCGACGCCGCCCTCAAAGTGATACCCGAGCGGGCGATGTTCATCCTGATGCTGGTCGGCGTGCTGCTGTACTGCGCGGTTGGTGTGGCCAACGTGATTCTCGGTGGACATTTCCTGGATTTCTACACGCTCCTGCCCAACCCGCATGCGGCCCAGCAGTTCGGCATCATCACCGTCGAATTTGGCATCGGCGTGACAGTGGCGACCGTGGTCATGCTGATTTTCACCATGTTCGCCCGACGCAAGAGCGAATGGGACGAAGCCCCATACGAGCCTGAGGACGACGACTGATGGCCGCTCTGGGGTTTTTCAACTACTGGGTTGTGATCATCCTGATGATGATCGGGTTTTACTGCGTCATCGCGCGCGGCAACATGGTCAAGAAGATCATGGGGCTGAACCTGTTCCAGACCTCGGTCTTCATCCTGTTCATTTCGGCCGGCAAGATCATCGGGGGCTCGACGCCCATTCTGCGCGAGGGCGTGGACGTCTATTCCAATCCCTTGCCGCACGTGTTGATCCTGACCGCAATCGTGGTCGGCGTGGCGACGACCGCCGTCGGGCTGGCGCTTGCCGTTCGCATCAACGAAGCTTATGGATCGATTGAAGATGACCACCTGAGCGACGAAGAGCCACCGAAGCGAGGCCGCGCCGAGACATGACCCTGACTGAACTCATGCCGTTCAGCGTGCTGGTGCCGCTGATCGCCTCAGCAGTCTGCGCGCTACTACCGGGCCGCTTCTGGCCATGGGCGCTGACAATGGCCGCGGCGATCACCAGCGCGGTCATCTGCGCCCTGGTGTTGCCGGCGGCGATGGTCGGCACCTTGTCTTATGCATTTGGTAATTGGCCACCGCCCATCGGCATCGAATACCGGGTCGATGGTGCCAACGCCTTCGTTGCCCTGCTGGTCGCCGGCATGGCCGCCGTGACCCTGCCCTGGGCCAAGACCAGCGTCGACAAGGAAGTACCGGAGCGCCAAGGGGTGTTCTACGCGCTGTTCCTGCTCGCCTTTGCCGGCCTGATGGGCATCACCATGACCGGCGATGCCTTCAACGTGTTCGTGTTCCTGGAAATTTCGTCGCTGGCGACCTATGCCCTGATCGCCCACGGCCGCGACCGGCGTGCGTTGCTGGCGTCGTTCCGCTACCTGATCATGGGCACGGTGGGCGCGACTTTCCTTCTGATCGGCATCGGCTTTCTCTACATGATGACCGGCACGCTCAACATGGCCGACCTGGCCGAGCGCATCCCGGAGATCAGCGACACCCGAACGGTGCGCGCCGCACTCGCCTTCATCATTGTCGGCATGGGCCTGAAGCTGGCGATGCTGCCGCTGCACCTGTGGCTGCCCAATGCGTATACCTACGCGCCGAGCTTCATCACGGTCTTTCTTGCCAGTACGGCCACCAAGGTCGCTCTTTACGTGATGCTGCGCTTCGTGTTCACGGTCTTTGCCCCCGATTACAGCTTCGTGGTGCTGCCGCTGGCCATGGTCTTGATGGTGCTGGCAATCGCCGGCATGTTCGCCGGATCCTGGGTGGCCATGTTCCAGGCCAACCTCAAGCGCATGCTGGCCTATTCGTCCGTCGCGCAGGTGGGCTACATGATTCTCGGGGTCTCGCTGGTCAGCCTGGGTGGGTTGACGGCCTCGTTCTTGCACCTGTTCAACCACGCCCTGATCAAGGGCGCCCTGTTCATGGCGCTGGGCACCGTGATTTACCAGGTTGGCTCGCCTCGCATCGAAGCCATACGGGGCCTGGGCCGTCAGATGCCCTGGACCCTGACCGCGTTCGCCCTGGCCGGCCTGTCGCTGATCGGCGTGCCGACGACGGTCGGATTCATCAGCAAGTGGTACCTGATCCTGGCCTCGATGGAGGCTGGACTGTGGTGGCTGGTCATGCTGATACTGATCACCTCACTGATGGCGGTCTACTACATCTGGCGGGTGATCGAAGCGGCCTGGTTCCAGCCCCGCCCTGCCGATGCGCCGGCCGTTGGCGAAGCGCCACTGACCTTGCTGATACCGGTCTGGTTCCTGGTGTTTCTCAACTTCTACTTCGGCATCGATACACGCCTGACCGTCGGTGGCGCCACGGCTGCGGCTGAAGCCCTGCTCAGCCCGACCGGCTTCGGGTTGTCGCCATGAGTCCGATGACCGTCATCCTGATTCCGTTTGTCGGCGCTGTTGCCATCGCCCTGGCCCATCGCCACCCGCGGCTGCGCGATGGTTTCGGCTGGGCGGCAGCGATTGCGTTCTTCATTGGCGTGATCCAGCAAGTCGGGCCAACTTTACGCGGTGAGGGCCGCGAGCAGGTCCTGTGGGAAATCCTGCCGGGCCTGGATCTCGCCTTTCGCATCGAGCCGCTGGGCCTGCTGTTTGCACTGGTGGCCTCGACCCTGTGGCTGGTCGCGACCCTGTATGCCCAGAGCTACATGAAGGCGCTCAATTACCCGCACCTGTCGCGCTTTTTCGCCAGTTACGCCATTGCCCTGGGAGCGGCCGCCGGCATCGCCTTTTCGGCCAACCTGCTGACCCTGTTCATCTTCTACGAGATCCTGACGATCTCGACCTACCCGCTGGTCACCCACTCGGGCACCGAGAAGGCTCGCAAGGGCGGCCGCATCTACCTGTTTTACCTGCTGGTCTCGTCCATCGCCCTGCTGTTGCCGGCGATCATCTGGACCTGGTCGGCGACCGGCACGCTGGAGTTTGCCCAGGGCGGTATTCTGGCCGGCCATATCGACCCGGTCTGGGTGCCTGTGCTGGCCGGGCTGTTCATGTTCGGCATCGGCAAGGCCGCATTGATGCCGATGCATCGCTGGCTGCCGGCAGCCATGGTCGCACCGGCGCCAGTGAGCGCGTTGCTCCACGCCGTGGCCGTGGTCAAGGCCGGGGTGTTCACGGTGCTGAAGGTGGCTATCTTTGTTTTCGGCACCGATCTGCTGGTCGAAACCGGTGGCGGCCTGTGGATCGCCTGGGTGGCGGCCTTCACCATTGTCGCCGCCTCGCTGGTGGCGCTGACCCTGTCCGATCTCAAGGCACGACTCGCCTACTCCACGGTCGCGCAGTTGAGCTACGTGGTCCTCGGCGCGATGATCGCCACACCGATCGCCATCGTTGGTGCGACCATGCAACTGGCCCTGCATGCGGTGGCCAAGATCACCCTGTTCTTCGGCGCCGGCGCCATCCAGGTTGCCCACAACCGCACCACCATCGCTGAATTGGACGGGCTCGGGCGGGTGATGCCGTGGACTTTCGGTGCGTTCACCATCGGCACCCTGAGCATCATCGGCCTGCCCCTGTTCGGCGGGATGTGGTCCAAGTGGTACCTGGTCCTGGCCAGCCTGCAGGCCGAGCAGTTGGTCCTGGTCGGCGCCTTGCTGGTCAGTTCGCTGCTCAACATCATGTACCTTCTGATCATCCCGATCCGGGGCTTCTTCGCCAAACCGGCAAAAGGCGTGCCGACCGAGGGCATCCACGAGGCACCGCTGCCGCAGGTGATCGCGATGGTGATCTGCGCGGCCGGATGCGTGGCGCTGTTCTTCTACCCCGACCCCCTGTTCCACCTGGCCGGAATGCTGGTGCCATGATCGAGATCCTGACTCGCAACGCGTTACGAATCCTGGTCGGTCTGTGCGCCATGCTCGCCCTGGTTGGCCTGTTCTTTCGTGCCGAATACGGCATCGAAGCCCTGCCCTTCATGTACCCGCTGGTCGCACTGATCGCCGTCCCGGCGGTCGTGCTGTGGGTCCGTGTCCTATCGCGACTGCTTGAAACCGAGCCTGATACCGACAGCCCGGACAGCACCGACACCGCCCCGGGAGAAGACCATGCCGATTGAACTGCTGCCGGTCGGCCTGTTCCTGCTTGGCGCGCTGATCGCTGGTTTTTCCAACCAGCGTCTGGCGGCCGTCGTCGCGCTGCTGACCCCTGTGATCGCCGCACTGGTTGCGCTGGCGGTATTGAGCCCCGGTGCCAGCGCCTCCTGGACAGTGATGGCCTACGAACTCGAGGTCGTCCGGGCGGATCGGTTCAACCTGATCCTGGTCGGCCTGTTTCATCTGGCCGCCTTCATCGCGGCCATCTATGCGCTGGAAGTACGCGACCGCCTGCAGCATGCCGCACTGATGGTCTATATCGCCGGCGGCATTGGCGCTGTACTGGCGGGCGATTTGATCAGCCTGTTCGTGTTCTTCGAGCTGATTGCCCTGGGCGGCACGCTGCTGATCATGGCCGGGCGAACCGAAGCCAGCCTGCGCGCCGGCGTGCGCTACCTCGTGTTCCAGGTCGCCGCGGGCGTCACCCTGCTGGCCGGTATCCTGACCTATGGTTCGGCCACGGGCGACTTCAGTTTCGGCGCCATCGGCCTTGACCAACCCGGCGGCTGGCTGATCCTGCTGGCCTTCGGCATCAAGTCCGGCTTTCCGCTGGTCCATGGCTGGCTGGTGGATGCCTATCCCAAAGCATCGCTGACCGGCCTGGCCGTGCTGGTTGCAGTGACCACCAAGGTCGGCATCTACGGGCTGACTCGAGGATTCGCCGGCGAAAGCGTGCTGGTCATCATTGGCACGGTAATGGCCATCTGGCCGCTGTTCTATGCCCTGGTCGAGAATGACCTGCGTCGGGTGCTGGCCTACACCATGATGGTCCAGCTGGGGATCATGGTCGTTGCTGCCGGCATCGGTTCGGACCTGGCGATCGACGGCATCGCCATGCACATCGTCATGGACGTGCTGTTCAAGATGACACTGTTCATGGCCCTGGGTGCCGTGCTTTATCGAGTCGGAACCACTCGCGCCGATCAACTCGGCGGGCTTTGGCGGGTCATGCCGATCACGACGGCCTGTGTCGCTGTTGCCGTGGCCGCCAACGCAGCCATGCCGCTGACCGGCGCCTTCATGAGCAAGAAACTGCTGATGGGGGCGCTGCAGTATTCAGATTATCCGATCGCGCTCTGGCTGGTGCTGCTCAGCCTGTCGGGACTGAGCATGATGTACCTCGGCGTGCGCATTCTCTGGCAGGGCTTTTTGCGCCCCAGCGATGTGCCGCGCAGCGATATTCGGGAAGCGCCCTGGCCGATGGCAGTGGCCATGCTCCTCCCGGTTGCCCTGTTGCTGCTGGCCGGCGTGATGCCTGGCCTGACCGAGTTCATGCGGCCGCAGGGCAGCGACTACTGGCCGATCAATGGTTTGAAGATCTTTGGTCAGTTACAGTTGGTCGCTTTTGCGTTGCTGGCCTATGTTCTTCTGGCCCGCTTCGGTTTCGGCTTGCCCAAATCCCGACCCACCGCCTGGCTGGATGCCGAGTGGCTCTACCGTCGTGGGCTGCCTGCCGTGGCCATCAAGGGTCGTGACGCCCTGGCCAGGCTGCGCGATGGGTCTCTGACACTGGTCGGCAGGCTCCCGACACCTGGCGACGGGCGCCTGTCCGCAACCCTCGGTCGTACCTGGCCGACTGGTTCCATGGCGCTTTGGGTCGCTATCCTGCTTGCCGCGCTGCTGCTGTTTGGCATCCGCTCCTGAGCAGCCGACAGTGGATCGAACCGGCGGATCGGATCAGTCTTCCTGACTGGACTCTTTTCGCCGTTCGCGGTTGATTACCCGATATTCGACGTCGATAACACCATGATCGCGCTTGTTCGGTCGGGTCAGCCCCAGCCAGCGGCGCACGGCAAGGTAGACCGCGCCGATCACCACCACACCGATTGCGATAATGAGAAGAAACAGGCCCAGGAAAAAGCTCAGGGCGAGAATACCAATACCGCCCAGAACCAGGCCCAGCCGGGCCAAGGGGTTGGTCGGCGGTTGGTAGAATCGTTGCCATTGATTATTCATGTAAGGAAGACTCCTTGGAAAGCGTTCAGTTCCTGTGTCGGTCGGACGAACTGCCCGAAGGTGCGTTCAGTGAACTACAGGCTGTAGTTGGTGGTCAGCAATCACACCTGGTGGCCACCCGCCAGCAGGGCAGCGTTCGCGCCTGGCTCAACATCTGCCCTCACCAGGGCCGGCCGCTCAACTGGGCACCCAACCGGTTTCTTGTCGACAGCCAGGGCCAACTGGTGTGTGCCGCGCACGGCGCCGTATTCGAACCCGACCAGGGCATCTGCGTCTCCGGGCCTTGTCTGAAAGCCGGGCTGACTCCCGTGAATGTGGTCGAACGCAATGACAACGTATTCCTGACGGACTAGCTTAACAAACAAGGGCCTGGTTTGCCCCGACGCGCTGCAGAGGCTACAGTCAAAGCAGAGTCAAGCGACCGGAGAGAAACGATGAGATGGATTCTTGCGCTTTTGCTGTCTGTGGCCTTGTCAGCGTGCCAACCGGAAGACACCGAGCCTCGACCGGAAGCTGAGCCCGATCCGACGGGCGAACCAATCGTCGAACGCCTGACGCCGGAAACCGACACCTCATGCAAACTGTCGATGGGCTGGGATCCCTGGGAGCCGTATCATTTCAGTCCGTTCGGCGGTGAGGTTCAGGGTCTCGACATCGAACTGGTCAGTGCGCTTGCCAACCATGCCGGGTGCGAACTCGAGTTTGTTCAGGGCAACTGGGCCAGTCTGCTGAGCCTGATCCGGGTCGGCGAACTGGACCTGCTTCCAGGCGCGACCCGCACACCCGAGCGGGAGGAATTTTCCTGGTTCTCGGCGCCTTATCGGGAAGAAAGGTTTCTGATCTACGTTCGCGCAGCCGAGGCCGAAGAATGGGAATCCGGCTCGCTGGAGACCCTGCTGGAGCAAGGTTTCCGCCTCGGGGTCACCCAGGGTTACATCTA
>JBLRWT010000098.1:0-6987 GCA_047921095.1 Wenzhouxiangella sp.
CTGGGACCCGGACTTCGCCAACCGCGCCGACCCGTCGGGGCGGTCGGTGACGGGTGTTCATCGCGAGGCGACGTAACGAAGCGTAAATCTGTAAGACAGCTCTCGCGGAGTCGCGAAGGCGCGCGTAGACCATCCCGTGCAGCTCGACTCCCTCGCCTCCAATATCCGGACCGGGATTTCTGTTTCTGGTGGACGAACCAGTCCAAAAACAGCGCTTTCAAGTTGCAACGGCGTCGAAAGTGGGCTATTTTTTCTAGCGCCACTTCACAATCAGGGAGAACAACATGAAAGGATTGCCCAGGCATAATGCTCTGGCCGCGGCCATTAGTGCCGGTCTGCTGGCCTTGGGGACGGGATTTTCCACCGCACTGCTCGCCCAGGATCCGGACGATGCGGAAGATGAACAGGAAGTCGCGAGCGAGGAGGAACAAGCTCCGGAACTTCGAGACGTCATGATCGTGACCGGGTCGCGCATTGCCAGCGACAGTACGCTGGACGCGCCCAGCCCGGTGGTCTCGTTCGGCGGCGACGATATCCGCAGATCCGGCGAGATCGACATTACCGCGCTTTTGCGCGAGAGCCCGCAGCTCCAGGCCTCATTGCCGGGTTCGTTCTCAGCCTTCGCCGGCACACCGCTGGGCGCTTCGCTGCTCAACCTGCGCAACCTCGGCGCGGTACGCACGCTGGTGCTGGAGAGCGGCAGGCGACACGTCTCCGGCATTGAGGGCACGGCCTCGGTCGATGTCAACACCATCTCCACCGCCCTTCTCGGCCGGGTGGAAGTGCTGACCGGCGGCGCCTCGTCGATCTACGGGGCCGACGCCGTGACCGGCGTGGTCAACTTCATCATGCGCGACGGGGCCAGCTTCGACGGCATGGAGATCCGCACCCAGGGCGGCATTTCCAGCGAAGGTGATGCCGAGGAGTTCTTCATCTCGCTGGCCAACGGCTTCGATATCAATAACGGCCGCGGCTCCATGGTGTTTGCCGCCGAGTATCAGCAGACCGAGCCGATCGTCGCCGGCGACCGCAGCTTTGCCGGCTCCGGTCGCCACTTTCTGGTCCCCAATGGCCCGGCGCTGCAGGCAGCGTTCGGCGTAGACCCGCGCTTCGCCAACGCCTTCGTGCCGGACCTGCGGCTGCCGATTTCCAGCCACGGCGGCATCATCGCCATCGGCGACGGGTTCTCCAGTGCGTTTCTGGAAGCAGTGTTCAGCGGTGGCATGCCGGGCTGCGACACCATCGGCGCGGCGGCCATCCCGACCTGCCAGATCTTCGCCAACGGCGTACTGAGGCCATTCAATCCAGGCGATGTGTTCATCGACCCGTTCAATGCCTCCGGCGGCGATGCGGTGCCGGCCGAGCCCGATGACGAGATCCTGCTACCCGACAACGAGCGCTTCCTGTTCCAGGCAGCGTTCAAATACGAGCTGCACCCGAATATCAATATCTTCGCCGACGGAAAGTTCGTCGTCACCGAGACCCGCGAAAGCAACCAGGTCAACGGCTTCAACGACGATATTCCGATTGCGCTGGATAACGCGTTCATCCCGGCCGCCCTTCGTGCCCAGATCGAGACCCTGCAGGCCGAAGGCATCGACCCGGTCATCGTGATGTCGCGCGACATGCTCGACCCCACAACGCGCTCCAACCCGCTGGCCGAGCGCAAGACCTTCCGTGGCGTGCTCGGCCTGGACGGCACCATCCCTGGCCTGGGCTTCAACTACGAGCTGGCCCTGGTCTACGGCCGCACCGATGCCGACATCACCAGCCGCAATCGGGTGGAAGACCGCTTCTTCGCCGCCATTGATGCCGTGATCGATCCCGATACCGGCGAGATCGTGTGCCGCTCCGACATCGATCCGGACGCCGTCGTGCCGCCGTCCTCGCCCTTCCCCGGGCAGAACTCGAATTTCCAGATCAGCACGTTCCGGCCGGGTGACGGGCAGTGCGTGCCGATCAACCTGTTCGGGTTCAATTCAGCCAGCCAGGAAGCCGCAGACTTCATCTTCCAGCCGCAGACTTCGACCAACGACATCGAGCAACACGTCTTCACGGCCACGATCTCCGGGGATACCGAGCGCTGGTTCAGTCTGCCGGCCGGGCCGATCGGCTTCGCCGGCGGCTTCGAGTATCGCAAGGAAGACAGTGCCTTCCAGCCGGGCGCACTCAGCGCTGCGGGCCTGACCTTCGGTACCATCGGCTCCAACGGCGGGCCGACCAATCCGTCGTCCGGCGAGATCGAGGTCAAGGAACTGTTCGTCGAAGGTCGCATCCCGGTGCTTGCCAATCTGCCGTTTGCCGAACGGCTGGAGTTCAGCGGTGCCTACCGCTTCTCTGATTACAAGGTCTTCGGCAACACCGACACCTGGTCGCTGGGCGGGCGCTGGGCACCGGTATCGTCGCTGACGATTCGCGGGACGGTCTCGCGCGCGGTGCGCATCCCGAACATCGCCGAGGCCTTTTCGCCCACCTTCACCGCCTTCCTGGGTGCCGACGCCGACCCGTGCAATCCGCAGTTCATCGAGGCAGGCTCCGAGTTTCGCCGCGACAACTGCATCCAGCTGGTGGGACCGCTGGTCGGTGACGTTCCCGGCGCGTTCAACTCAACCAACTTCGTCTCGGCGCGCATTCCGGGCGTCAGCGGCGGCAACCCCAATCTGGACGAGGAAAAGGCCGACACCTATACCGTCGGCGGCGTGTTCCGCCCCAATGGCGAGTTCGGCGGGTTTCTGGACGGGCTGACGGTCACGGTCGACTACTACAAGATCGAAGTCGACGGCCTGATCGCCACGCTGGGCGGATTCCAGATCGCGCAAAACTGTGTCGATGCGCCGACGCTCAACAACCAGTTCTGCGAGGCCATCGACCGCGACCCGAACTTCGGCTTCATCACCAGCTTCCGTTCAGGCTTCATCAACCTGGCGGCAGTGGAGACCAGCGGGGTTGACTGGCGGGTCGACTACAGCATGGATGTGCCGCAATTCCTCGGCGGCCCGAAAGCCGGCCGGCTTGTGTTCTCCTCGCTCGGTACCCGGTTCCTCACCAACGAAGAGACCCGGGACGTCTCCGCGCCGGATGAGATCACCAATGTGCTCGGAGAGCTGAGCCGGCCGAAATGGATTGTCAACCTGAACGCCGACTGGCACTGGGAGAAACTTCGGCTGGGCTGGAACGGCCGCTTCGAATCCAGTCAGCTGTCGGCAGGGGTGAGCAACAACGATCTCAGGAGCAACCCGGACTTCGTCAACATCCAGAGCACCGGTCGCTCGGTGGTGCATGATTTCACCGGGTCGTTCTTCTTCACCGACAAGCTGGAGATCTTTGGAGGGGTCAACAACGCGTTCGACGAAAAACCCTTCCTCGGCGCCCTGTCCCGCCCGACAGGTCCACGCGGACGGTTCTTCTTCCTGGGTGCGAACTTGACGCTCTGACCAGCATTTTGCCGACCTGTGAGCTCGGCGATTCTACTGCCGACGAGCTCGACAACCAGGCCGGCATTTCGTTGCAAGCCGGGGGCGGGCGCCAGGCCCGCCCCCGATGCGAGAAAGAGAGCGCACGCCGGCCGAGCAGCAGACCGCGATGCGGTGAGCGAAGCGCCTTGGACCCGCCTGATTCCCCACGCGCTCTGCCGCGGTGTCTCCAGCATCTATGCCTGCGGGCACTTCTCCCGCTCGCGAAACTCCACAGCCACAGCATCCGTGAATCCCTCGCGACGAGCCGGTGAGGAATTTCGGTTACGGGCCTTCCAGACCGCAATCGGCTAGGATGTAGCCGGCGCGCGCCCTGTCGTGCGTGCCCGACCCACAATGGTGACCAGACCAATGCCGGAACGAGACCCGGGAAAGACCGAAATGTTCGACGAACGCACCTCGCTGGAGGGCGTTGACGCGGGCGCGGCCGATGCGCCGGACTGGCAGCCGGGCCAGCGCCTCGGCCCGTTCAGGCTCAAGCACCGGCTCGGGAAAGGCGGCATGGGCATGGTCTGGCTGGCCGAGCAGTTCGAACCGCTCAGGCGCGATGTGGCGATCAAGGTGCTGCTGGACAAGCGCCGTTCGCCCATGGCCGAGGCCTATTTCGAGGTCGAGCGCCAGATGCTGGCGCAGCTCTCGCATCGTGCCATCGCCCAGATCTTCGATGCCGGCCGGCTGCCCGACGGCGGACTGTACTTCGTGATGGAGTACGTGCCCGGGGTGCCGCTGCACAACTACCTGGCCGAAAATCGCCTGACCCTGCAAGCGCTGGCGGGGCTGTTCATCGAAATCTGCTCCGGCCTGCAGCACGCCCACCAGCGCGGCCTGATCCACCGCGACATCAAGCCGCAGAACATTCTCGCGCGCACCGTTGACGGCATCGCGCAGCCCAAGATCATCGATTTCGGAATCGCCCTGAATGCCGCGGCCGGCGACTCCGGACCCGAAAGCTCCCGGGCAAGCGCCGGCACCCGCGGCTGGATGGCGCCGGAACAGAACCGGACCGACGAGCACGGCATCGACGTCCGGACCGACGTGTATCTGATCGGCCTGGTGCTGGCCCAGGCCATGCTGCTCGTCTCGGGCGAATCCGGCCGGCAGGCACGGGCCATGTCGGGCGATGCGTTGCGCGACGGGTTGATGGCCAGCCTGACAGGCCCTGCCGGTGATGCTGCCGAAACTTCCGGTGCGTTTGCCGCGCTGCCTCGGGAACTGCGCGCGATCGCGGCCCGGGCGCTGGCCACCGAACGCGACCAGCGCTACGACTCGGCCGCGGCCATGGCCGAAGACCTGCGCCGCTGGCTCAAGCACGAGCCGGTCGAGGCGGCCGGCGGTGGTCGCCTCTACAAGGTGCAATGTTTCCTGCGCCGCAATGCACTGGCCAGCATCGCCGCGACCGGTATCACCATCTCGCTGGTCGCCGGCATCGTGCTGGCCCTGCATGGCATGAACGAAGCGCGCGAAGGTCGCGCCGAGGCCGAGACGGCCCGGGCACTGGCCGAACAGCGCCGCGACGACGCCGAGGAACTGATCCGCTTCATGCTGGGCGATTTCGCCGCCGGCCTGCGCTCCATCGGCCGGCTGGAACTGCTCGACGGCATCGGCAGCGAGGCGCTGCGCTACCTGACCGCGCAGCAGGCCGGCGACGACCCGGAAAGCGCGCTGAACCGGGCCCGCGCACTGCGCACGCTGGGCGAAGTACAGGTGCAGCGCCAGCAGTTCGACGCCGCCGAAGAACCACTGCGCGAAGCCGCCGCACTGCTCGCGCCGTTCGAGGACACCCAGGACCCCGAGCTGACCGAAATCCACTTCGAGTCCGGCCAGATCGCGTTCTGGCGCGGCGTGATCGCCTACCGCCAGCAGGATCTGGAAACCACCGAGCACCACTGGCAGCACTATCTGCGCGCCGCGCGCGGGTTCAGCGAGACCACCGACGATCCAATCCGCGCCCGCCAGGAAATGGGCTATGCGCTGAACAATCTCGGCACGCTGGCCGAAGCCAGGCTGCGTCTGGACGAGGCGCTGGATCATTTCAGCCAGGCACGCCGGTACTGGCGCGAACTGGTCGACAGTGCCGACGGCTTCGAGCGCAATCTGGCCAACAATCTTTCCTGGCTGGGACGCATCCAGAGTCTGCTCGGTCGGCATGCCGATGCCTGGAACAGCGCCAGCGAAGCGCTTGAACTGGTCATCCGCCAGCGTGCCGATGCGCCCGACGATGCTCGCCTGCGCCAGGCCGAGATCAATTTCCGCAAGAACCGCGCCAACATCTCGATGGCTCTGGAACTTTACCCGCAGGCCGCGAATGATCTGCAAGCCGCTTTTCCACTGGCGCAGCAGGATGTCGCCAACGACCCCACCCAGACCGGCCGGCAGGTAGCACTGGCCGAAATCGCCTTCAGTCTGGCGGCTTTACCCGGTACCTCGCGCCCACAAGCACTGGAAGCGCTTCGGATTGGTCGCGACGCGGTGACACAGGCCATCGAGCAGGGGCTGAACCCGAATCAGTCCCTTGAACTCCCGGCCATGCGCTGGCGTACCGAATTGCAGCTGGGAAACCGCGATGGCGAGACAATCACAGCCGGATCGGAAGCACTGGCTGCGCTTGTGCGGAACATGGGGGAGAACGATCCCGCAGGCGCCATCTTCATCAGACATATCGGACTGGCCGGCGACCTGGTCACTCTGCTGGTACACGCATCCGGCAGTCTTGATCCTGAAGTCACCGATACTCTGCTCGGCATCCTCGATGAAGTCCCGCAGCCTTTGCAAGGCGACCTGCGCATCCGCCTTGCACGAGCCGATCTTGTGGAAATCAAGGGCTCTGATCCTGCCCTTGCGGCGGCACTGCATGCCGAAATCGCCCGCAGGCGAGAACAGTTTCGGCAGCAACTGCAGCTTGCCGGGGAGTCATGACGAGCCGCTGGTGAAAGACCTGCCGCGTCGACAGTTATCATTCCCGGGCGGAAAGGCCCCGCCCACCAAGCACCACCAACAACAACAAGAAGGAACTTCAGATGAGTACACAACAAGTAACCGTCACGATCACCGGCAATGCCCCCGGCTATCAGGTCACGCTGAACCCGGCCGGCCCCTACAGCTTCTCCGAACCGAACTCCAGCCTGGTGCTGGCACTGGACCAGGCGACCAGTTCGGCGGGATTCCGGATGGTCGGGATCGGATTCGCGGGCACTTACCACGGCGGCTCCACGGCCGAGGCCGAATCCCAGCTCTGTGCGCATATCGAAAGCGTCAACGGCAACCAGGACACCCTGAACGTGACC
This sequence comes from Wenzhouxiangella sp., assembly GCA_047921095.1. Taxonomy (GTDB): domain Bacteria; phylum Pseudomonadota; class Gammaproteobacteria; order Xanthomonadales; family Wenzhouxiangellaceae; genus Wenzhouxiangella. The sequence goes on from JBLRWT010000098.1 coordinate 6,758, forward strand.
GATGCGGTATCCGAAAACGGCCAGTTCGAGTTCGTTCTGCTCTACCAGGATTCAGCCGGCACCATCTACGGACTGGACCCGGACATTCTCAACGACTACGATTGACCGCCCGGAATATCAGCAACCCGCTGCAGGAGCGAACTCCGATTCGCGATCTTCCCCAACACCCTGATCGCGGTCGGATACCGCTCCTGCAGCAGGTTCAATCATCGGCAGCCCGCCGTGGGAGC
>JBLRWT010000099.1:0-6962 GCA_047921095.1 Wenzhouxiangella sp.
ATGACCTCGTCGCTGGCCTTGATATTGCGCCGTAGCGGCAGACAATGACTGAAGCGTGCCTGGTCGGTCAGGGCCATTTTTTGCGCATCGACCATGAAGTGGCGAAATGGCTCACGCAGCTTCGCCTCTTCCTCGGGGCGGCCATAGAAGGGCAGCGCGCCCCAACTTTTGGCGTAGACGAAATCAGCGTTGCCGTAGGCCGACTCGATGTCGGTGGTGACCTTCAGTGACCCGCCCGATTCATCTGCCTGGCTGCGGCCGGCATCCATGAACTGGTCATCCAGCAGGTAGGCCTCACTGGGCACCAGCAAGGTGATGTCCATGCCGAACTTGCTGGCGATCAACAGCGCCGAGTTGGCCACCGCGGTGTTGAGCGGGCGCGGATGCCAGGTCCATGTGAGCACGAATTTCTTGCGATCAGGACTACCAAGGTGGTCCTGAATGGTGCGCATCAGGGCCAGTTCCTGGCAGGGATGGACGATGGTCTCCATGTTGATGACCGGTACCGAAGAATGCCTGGCCAGGGCCTTGATCACCGCGTCCTGGCGGTCCACCGACCAGTCCTTGAACAGCGGGAAGGCACGCAAGGCGATGGCGTCACAGTAGCGTGATAACACGCCAGCCACTTCGGCGATATGTTCCTCGGCGTCAGCATCCATGACCGTACCGGGCTCGAACTCGATGCCCCAGGCCGCCTTGCCGGGCTCGAGCACCACGGCGTGTGCGCCAAGCTGGAACGCGCCGATCTCGAATGAAGCCCGGGTCCGCAGCGACGGATTGAGAAAAAGCAGTGCAATGGTGCGTCCGCGCAAGCGGTCATTCAGCGGCTCGGCGCGCAACTGATCAGCGTCATCGAGCAGTGCCTGCAATTGCGCGCGGGACCAGTCCCTGGTCGTCAAAAAATCCGTCATGGCTCGGCGATCGGCTGGGCAAGTCCACATGATAGTGGTAACACAGAGCAGAAATCTGCCACAATCAGGGAAAATCAGCACAATCTGCTGACCTCCACCCGAATGACGGGCGGCAGCCAGCGATCAAGGAGTCACCGGTTTACCGCAATGATCCGGGCGATCAGCAATCACTCCCCTCTGCCCGACCAAGTGTAGCCCACAAACCAGAAGGAATACGAACCATGCCGGGGTACTGGGTTACTATGCCGGTAAGCTCATCGAATTGGAGATCGTCGACATGGGTATAGAAGTTGTTGGTATTTTTGGTCTGATCTGGCTGATCATCGTGATCTGGGCCATCGTCAAGACTGCGCAGAGCACCGCCGGTCCGGTGGCAAAATTGCTCTGGATCCTGATCCTGTTGTTCTTTCCCCTGATCGGCCTGATCATCTGGCTTCTGCTGGGGCCGAAAGGGTAGCGAAACATGACTATCAACGGATCGTTTTTTGTATTTCTCTTATCTTGAAGGCCGTTCCAAGGTTTGATAAAAGAGGGAGCGGTCAACGATAACAAGCACACAGGAGAACACGATGGAACTCAAGGGAAGCAATACCGAGAACAATCTCAAGGAAGCTTTTTCCGGGGAATCTCAGGCGAATCGGCGCTACTTGTATTTTGCCCAGCGTGCCGATATCGAAGGCTACAACGATGTTGCCGCCGTTTTTCGCTCGACCGCCGAAGGCGAGACCGGCCACGCGCATGGCCATCTGGAATACCTGGAAGAGGTCGGTGACCCGGCCACGGGTGAACCGATTGGCGATACCCGCAAAAATCTCAACGCGGCCATCGTCGGCGAAACCCATGAATACACCGACATGTACCCGGGCATGGCCAAGACGGCGCGTGAAGAGGGCTTTGACGAAATCGCTGACTGGTTCGAAACGCTGGCCCGTGCCGAGCGGTCACACGCCAACCGGTTCCAGAAGGCGCTGGACGAGTTGTAGGAAAGGCTCAAGGTTCAAGGTTCAAGGTTTAAGGGTTCGGGTTCAGGCATCGCCTGAACCCTGAATTCACCGACTCTTTGCAGCAGACGCCTCATTGCTCTTCCGAAGGAATCCGGATGTCCCAGCCGACCGACATGGCCCGCGAGGGCAGCCTTGATGCGCCGACCCGGCATCCGCTGGACTGGCAGAGCACGGATTTCTGGAGTGAGGAATCGCTCAACCGGGAACTCGAACGTGTCTACGATATCTGCCACGGCTGCCGTCGCTGCGTCAGCCTGTGCGAAGCTTTTCCGACGCTGTTCGACCTGGTCGATGAATCATCGACCCTGGAAGTCGACGGCGTCGACAAGAGCGATTACCGCAAGGTGGTCGATCAGTGTTACCTGTGCGACCTGTGCTATCAGGCGAAATGTCCCTACGTGCCGCCGCACGAATGGAACGTTGATTTCCCTCACCTGATGCTGCGCGCCAAGTCGATCTACTACAAGCAGAAAAAACCACCGCTCAAACATCGCGTGCTTGCATCGACGACTGCCGTTGGCAAACTGGTCACGATCCCGATTGTTGCCGAAACCGTCAACGCGGCCAATCGCTCGCCCACCTTGCGCAAGGCGTTGGAAAAGACGCTTGGCGTGCATCGTGACGCCCATGTGCCCACGTATCACTCACGCACCTTCCGCAAGCGGATGAAAAAGCACAGCGCGCCGGCTCTGGAAGCAATCGCAGCCGTCCCCACACGAGGCAAGGTGGCACTGTTTGCGACCTGCTACTGCAACGCCAATGCGCCCGATATCGCCAGCGACCTGGTCAGCGTGCTCGAACACAACGGCATTCCCGTCGTACTGGCCGAAAAGGAAACCTGCTGCGGCATGCCCCGCTACGAACACGGCAACCTCGATGCCGTCAACCGGGCCAGGGATGAGAACATTCCGCAACTGGCCCGGCTGGTCGACCAGGGCTACGACCTCATTGCCGCCGTCCCGTCATGCGTGTTGATGTTCAAGCAGGAACTGCCGCTGATGCATCCGAACGACGAGACGGTGCAAAAGGTCAAGGCCCACTTCTATGACCCGTTCGAATACCTCATGCTGCGCCACAGATCCGGTCTGTTGAAGACGGATTTCAGGCGCTCCCTGGGCCAGATCGCCTGGCATGTGGCCTGCCACCAGCGGGTACAGAACATCGGCCCCAAGACCAGGGAGATCCTGGAACTGGCGCCGAAGACCACCATCACCCCGATCGAGCGTTGTTCCGGTCACGACGGCACCTATGGCGTCAAGACCGAAACTTACGATCTGTCCCGAAAGATTGCCCGCGGCACTATCGGCCGCATCAAGCGCCAGTCGTTCGACTACTTCGTTTCCGATTGTCCGATGGCCGCCAGTCACCTGGCCTCGGAGCTGGAATTGAAGCATCCGCAGACCAATCCGATCACGCTGCTGAAGATTGCTTATGGGATCTGAATGGGGAAAAGGTGAAAGGTGAAAGGTGAAAGGTGAAAGGGGAGACGGAAGACGGGAGACGGGAGACGGGAGACGGGAGACGGGAAAGAGTAAGAGAAAAGCGCGGGCTGTTGGATAACTGGCACTTTATTGGAGATTGTCATGAGCAGGAATTTGTCCCGGGGGGATTTGCTTTCCCTGGAAGAGTATGCACAGCAGCGTGACCGGATCCGGTCCGAGGTCATGGCGCACAAGAAAATCCGCCAGGTGCCGATTGGTCCGAACCTGACGCTGTATTTCGAGGATGAAAAAACCATGCGCTACCAGATCCAGGAAATGCTCAGGATCGAGCGCATTTTCGAAGCCGACGGCGTCCAGGAAGAACTCGACACCTACAACCCGATGATTCCCGATGGCCGCAACTGGAAGGCCACGATGATGATCGAGTACTGCGACATCGACGAGCGCCGCCGCCGGCTGGCCGAGCTGCGTGGCATTGAAGACACGCTGCATGCTCAGGTCGAAGGCTTTGATCCGGTCTTTGCAATCTGCAACGAGGACCTTGAACGGACCACCGCCGACAAGACCTCGTCTGTCCATTTCGCCCGCTTCGAGTTCAGCCCGCAAATGATCCGGGCCATGCAGGATGGGGCTCGCATACAGATCGGTGTGAAGCACGATGCCTACCCATACGACCCTACCGAGGTCACTGATCCGGTTCGAGCGAGCCTTGTGGGTGACTTCGATCCGGCCTGATGCCAGACCCCCGGGTCACCGTGAGAGTCCGCCGTCGGGTCTGTGTCCCTGACGCCGCCGGCCCGGATTGGCAAAATCCGGCGCATCCCGGCTCCACTTTCCGGGATAATGGGCCAACTGTGTTGGCAATGCCGACCTCAATCTGAACCGGAACCCTATTCAATGCACGAGATCGTCAAGGATTATTACGGCAAGCAACTGGAAAGCTCAGCCGACCTCAAGACCGATGCCTGCTGCGATGTCAGCGCCGTGCCCGCCTGGCTCAAACCGCTGCTGGCGCGCATTCACCCCGAGGTACTGTCGCGCTACTACGGCTGCGGGCTGGTCTGTCCCGCGCTGCTCGAAGGCGCCCGGGTGCTGGACCTGGGCTGCGGCAGCGGCCGCGATGTCTATGCCCTCGCCCAACTGGTGGGTCCGTCCGGCGAGGTGGTGGGCGTGGACATGACCGAGGAACAACTGGCCGTGGCCGAAAAGCACCGCGCCTGGCATGCCGAGCAGTTCGGTTACGACAACGTTCGCATTCTGCACGGCTACATCGAGCGCCTGGATGAGCTTGACCTGGACCCGGGCAGCTTTGACATCATCGTCTCCAACTGCGTCATCAACCTGTCGCCCGAAAAGGACGCGGTCATCCGCGGCGTTCACCGCCTGCTCAAACCCGGCGGCGAGTTCTACTTTTCCGATGTCTACGCCGACCGACGCGTGCCCGAAGCCCTGCAGCAGGAGCCTACCCTCTATGGCGAATGCCTGGGCGGCGCCCTGTACTGGAATGACTTCCAGAACCTGGCCCGCCGTCAGGGCTTCGCCGACCCGCGCCTGGTGGAAGACCGTCCGCTCGAGGTCACCGATCCGAAACTGCGGGCACTGACCGGAAATATCCGCTTTTACTCCGCCACCTATCGCCTGTTCCGCATCGATGGTCTGGAACCGGCCTGCGAGGACTACGGCCAGGCCGTTGTCTACAAGGGCTCCATTCCCAATGCGCGGGACGCGGTGGTGCTCGACAAGCATCACTACATCACGACCGGCCGCGTGTTCCCGGTTTGCGGCAACACCTGGCGCATGCTGGCCGAGACCCGCTTCGCGCCCCATTTCGACTTCATCGGCGATTTCAGCCGCCATTACGGCCTGTTCGAGGGTTGCGGCGACAGCATGCCCTTCGATGCTGCCGGAAACACCGGCGAGGCAATCACCGGCGGTTCCTGTTGCTAGGGAACTTCCGAATAGCTCTGTACGCAGCGCGTGCAGCGTTGTTCATAGGCTCCTTGGATCACATTCAGGCGTACAAGCTTTCATTTGCCGACCTGCAGGATTCCGACCGCGTCCTGCCTGATCATGCAAAAGGCCAGGGCTGGCGCTGAAGCATCCCAGACCAATCCGAGCGCAAGCAGCCAACCCGATAATCGAGCAAGTACCGCCAGTGCTCCGCAAGCCGGCTTGTGTCAAAATGCCACGGTGAGTGAAATCACCCAACTGCTAGTGCCAGAAGACGGCTCTGCGCCTGACCTGGACGCTGTATTCGAGCGGCTGTATCCGAAGCTCAAGCAACAGGCGCGCTACAGCCTGATGAAGCTGCCCCACGGCGCCACCCTGACACCGACCGTCCTGGTGGCCGAAGCCTATGTGAAGCTGATCAATGCAAACTCACTTGGGCTTAGCGGTCAGCGTCATTTCTTTGCTTGTGCGGCGCGCGCCATGCGCCACATCATCCTCGACCAATTGCGGCGCAGCCAGACCGACAAACGCCGCGCCCAGGAACAAGCGATCACGCTCAACCCGGAACACCTGGCGATGGCCCAGTCATCGGCCGAATTGCTCGATCTCGAAAAGGCGCTGGATGAGCTTGGCCGACTGTCACCGCAGCAGCGCGAACTGGTCGAGTTGAAATTCTTTGCCGGGTTGAACGTTCGTGAGATCGCCCGCCTGATGGAAATGTCTGAGCGCTCAACCTGGCGCGAGTGGGAGCGCGCCAAGGCGTTCCTCCACGTCCGCCTGCAGCGCTGAATACCAGTTATCGTCGAAAGATCTTGCCCCCACCACGTCAATTGGCTATCTTCAATCTCCTCACGGTCAAAAAGCAGGGCACTGTTTGGCGTGGTCGCCACGAGACAATATTGGCGAGGATGAACGCAGTTGAACCAGGAAACGCTAACTGCCGAGCAATGGAACCAGGTCGGCGAACTGTTTGACCGCCTGGTCGACCTACCAACGACGGAGCGTTCGAAGTTGGTGGGCGAAAATCTGCCTGCGCCGGTACGCGACCTGCTCGAGCAAATGCTCGCCGCCCACGACAGTGACGACCCGCGGTTGCTGGACCAGACCGTGCGGGCCGTCGCCGGCAGCCTTTTTGCGCGGCAAATCGCATCACCCTCTGACTATTGTGGCCGCAGGTTCGGGCCGTGGCGGGCATTGGAAGAGATCGGCCGTGGCGGCATGGCGGTGGTTCTGAAGGGCGAGCGGGCCGACGGCCAGTTCGAAAAGGAAGTGGCCATAAAGCTATTGCCCCACGCCGGCAGCAGCAATGAGCAGGATCGGCTGCTCAAGGAAATTCGCATTGCCGCACGCATGGAGCACACCAATATCGCGCGCCTGATCGATAGCGGCATCACCGACGACCAAACGCCCTATCTGGTCATGGAATACGTCCATGGCGTGCCGGTCACCGATTACTGCGACAGCCGTAAACTGGACACGGCCGCTCGTGTGCAGCTGTTTCTGCAAGTCATCGAAGCGGTGTTGTACGCGCACCGCCTGCTGATTGTGCACTGCGACATCAAGCCCGCCAACATCCTGGTATCCATGGACGGGCAGGTCAAGCTGGTCGACTTCGGCATCGCCCGGATGATCAATACGCCCCATGAAATGGCACC
>JBLRWT010000100.1:0-6947 GCA_047921095.1 Wenzhouxiangella sp.
GCCCTGGCCGGGGAACAGCATGGCAAATTGAGTCATTGCGCTTCTCTGGTTTGAACGGTGAGCGGCATTTGAACTATCGACGACGAGTAGGCGACTAGTAGGCAATCAGGGCCGCGCCCCAGGTGAAGCCACCACCGAACGCTTCGAGCAGGAGCTTGTCTCCGCGCTTGATCTTGCCCGAGCGTACTGCGACGTCCAGTGCCATGGGCACCGACGCCGCCGAGGTGTTGCCATGCTTGTCGACGGTCACGACAACCTGGTCCATGGACATCTGCAGTTTCTTGGCAGTCGCCTTGATGATGCGCAGATTCGCCTGGTGCGGAACCAGCCAGTCAAGATCGCTCTTTTCAAGGTTGTTGGCCGCCAGTGTTTCGTCCACGATCCGGCCCAGCGTGTTGACCGCGACCTTGAACACTTCATTGCCTATCATGCTGACCTTGACGCCGCCGCCCGGCTCGGCCTTGAAGCCGCGCGAAACGCCGACATCGGTTTTCAGCAAGCCACCGTAGGCACCATTGGCATGAATGTGGGTCGACATGATGCCCGGCTCGGTGTCCGCCACCAGTACGGCAGCGCCCGCGCCATCACCGAACAGAACGCAGGTGCCGCGGTCGGTCCAGTCGATCATCCGGGTGAGGGTTTCGGCTCCGACCACCAGCACCGTCCGGGCCGTGCCGGCGCGAATGTACTGATCCGCGATCGACAGCCCATAGATGAAGCCGGAACAGGCGGCATTGACATCGAACGCACCACACTCGGCCATCCCGAGCCGATGCTGCAACAGGCAGGCTGTCGACGGAAACACAATGTCGGGGGTGGTTGTGCCAACGATCAGCAGATCGATTTCGTCCGGCCGGAGTCCTGCTGCTTCCAGCGCACGCAGGGCGGCCTGCTCGGCCAGGTCACACGTGGTCTGACCTTCAGCCGCAACGCGCCGTTCCGAGATGCCCGTACGGTCACGTATCCACTGGTCTGTCGTGTCAACCAGCTTTTCCAGATCATGGTTCGTTACAACTTTGTCCGGCAGGTAACTGCCGGTTCCGGCGATTCTGGCAAACATCCGGTCAGACTCCCATCAAGTTCATATCAGTAACTGGCCCACAACTGGCTTTCCAACTGCGTCACCAGGTCGCGGCGTGCCTGCAGGGCCGCAAGCTGAATGGCCCGGGAAAAGCCTCTGGCGCAGGTGCTGCCGTGACTTTTGATGACGGTACCACGAACGCCCAGCATGGGGGCGCCGTTGTGCCGGGCCGGGTCCAGCCTGTCATGCAGTTCACGCAGTCTGCCTCGGGCCATCCATCCGCCCAGGCTGCCCTTGAGGCCGTCCCGAAGGGATGAAAACAGCAAACGCACGGCACCCTCGGCACTCTTCAGCAGCACGTTGCCAGCGAACCCATCGCAGACCACCAGATCGATCGAGCCGTTGAATACCTGATCGGCCTCGACGAAACCAGTATAGTTCAGGCTTGGCTCAGCCTCGATCAACCGAGCCGCTTCCCGGATGACATCGGGGCCCTTGCCAGGTTCGGTGCCGATATTGAGCAGACCAATCCGCGGCCCCTTTCCTTGCAGAACCTTGCAGGCGACATGGCCGATCTGGGCAAATTCCAGCAGACGCCGCGCATCCACGTTGACATTGGCGCCAAGATCGAGCATCCAGGCCGGTTGATCCACCGTCGGAATCGCCCCCATCAGCGCGGGTCGTTCCACCCCAGGCAAGGTCCCCAGGAGGTGCCGCGACAGCGCCATCAATGCGCCGGTACTGCCGCCACTGACGACGCCTTCGGCGCCACCGTTTTCCAACAGTTCCAGCGCCATCCACATACTGCTGCCCTTGCCTCGCCGAACGGCCTGCGCCGTATTGGCTCCCGGCGAGAGGACGGTTTCGGCAACCACTGTCTCGAGGCGGGCACGATGCTTGTCAGTGACCGTTGCGATCGCCTCAAGCTCTGATCGGGGTGCCACCAGGATGATATTCAACGAAGGGTCCGCATCCAGAGCCAACTCGACTCCCGCGACGACAGTTGCAATACCGCCGTCTCCACCCATGGCGTCGACGGCGATACGAACGTTGTCAAGCTTTGCCATAAAAGCCAGGCTGGCCGTTGTCAGCCCTGTGCTTCTTCGGCTTCCTCGTCAAATTCGGGCGCAACTTCGATGACCTGACGCCCGCGGTAAAAGCCCTCGGCCGAGACGTGATGACGGCGATGGGTTTCTCCGGTTGCCGACTCTTCCGACAGGGTCGGTCCGGTCAGCTTGTCGTGCGAGCGGCGCATGCCGCGGCGCGACGGTGTTTTTCGACTCTTTTGAACAGCCATGCTATTTCTCCATATCCACTAATTTTTGCCTCGCCCCTTTCTCAGCGCAGCCAGCGCTTCGAATGGGCGATGCGTATCCGCCACCGGTTCCGCCCCGATTCGGCTGGACTCCGGACAGACCGGAACCAGCGGCAAACTGAGCAGCACCTCTTCTTCAATCAAATCCAGCAAGGGAACCCGCTTGTCCGGGAAAATCTGCGGATCGTAGTCCTCCGGCAGTTCGGCTGCCTCATCTTCAGACGACACGATACCGACTACCGACGCGCTTTCAATCTCCTGATCAAACGTCCTGAGCGTACGCTGGCACTGCATTGGCACCCGCCCGGACACTTCGACCTCGACCCGGATCTGGTCCAGCTCATCGTAGCCAAACGCCAGCCGAAAGCTGATCTCGGTCGTTTCGTCCGCGACAACAAGGCCGGCCAGACGCGGTAGCCTGTCCACCGCTACCGTGCCGATGAACTCGCGGCGCGATGCGGCAGCCTTGTCCGGATGGACCCAATCGGGAAAATCTCGCGACATAAGCCGGCCATTATATCATTGCAACGTTTGGTACTACAATCGAAATGCGTGACCCCCAAAACGCCGGGACAGAACCCCGGAAAAGGAAAACAATGCGACAGCTGATCCTCGCTTCCGGCTCCGTCTACCGGCGCGACATGCTCGAGCGCCTTGGCTTGCCGTTCCAGGTCGTGACCGCCGGGGTGGACGAGAGCGCCCGGGCTGGCGAAGCCGGGTCCGAACTGGCGGCAAGACTGGGCATGGCGAAGGCGCTCGCGGTTGTCGCCTCGCATCCTGAAGCGTTGGTCATCGGTTCCGACCAGGTCGCAGAATGCCGGGGCCGGTTGCTGGGCAAGCCCGGGACTGCTGCGCGGGCGCGCGAGCAGCTGGGCTTTTGCAGTGGTCACGTCGTGGTTTTTCACAGTGCCATAGCGGTTGCCTGCGGGAACAGGCTGTTGCATCAGGTCGTGCCGACCCACGTTCGCCTGAACGATCTCGATGATGACCGGATCCGATCCTACGTCGAACGCGACAAACCATTCGATTGCGCCGGCGCGATGCGGAGCGAAAGTCTTGGGATCGCTTTGGCCGAATCGATCTCCAGCGATGATCCGACCGCGCTGATCGGCCTTCCGCTGATTGCCACCGTCGCACTTCTGAAGCAATTCGGGGTTGATGTATTCAATCCTTGTCCATAACCATGAGGTGATAGACTCGAAACCATACGCACCTGAATGGAGTAGATGCTCATGCCACCGGCAACTTCGGATACCAACGGCTGGAAACACTGGCGCCTGGAAAGCGATATCGATGGTATCGCCTGGCTCTATATCGACCGGGCCGATGAAAAGTCCAACAGCCTGAGCAGTGCGCTGCTTGCCGAGTTGGGCGAGATTGTGGAGAAGCTCGAAAACGAGCATCCAACCGGATTGGTACTGATGTCCGGCAAGCCGGGCAACTTCATTGTCGGTGCCGACGTTCGCGAGTTTGACGCGACGGACAAGGTTTCAGAACTCGAAGACAACATCCGGCAGGTCCATGGCCTGTTCCAGCGTATCGAGGATCTCCCTTTCCCCACCGTGGTGGCGTTCGAGGGCTACTGCCTGGGCGGCGGGCTCGAACTGGCCCTGTGCTTTGACTGGCGCATTGCGCTCGATGCCGACCACACTCGCATCGGCTTCCCCGAAGTCAAACTTGGAATCTACCCCGGCTTTGGTGGTTCGGGGCGCGCCATCACGGCGATCGGCGGGCTTCAGGCCATGCAGATCATGCTGCCAGGCAAGATGCTTCGGGCCAAAGCGGCACGCAACATGGGCCTGATCAACCAGACCATCGACCAGCACGGCTCGCTGCGCTGGGCTGCCAGGGCAGCTGTACTCAAGAAGAAACGGGCGCGCAAACCGGCACTGACCGCACGCATGACGACCCTCGGTCCAGTGCGAAAATTTCTGGCTGGCCAGATGCGCAAGCAGACGGCCAGCAAGGCACGACCCGAGCATTACCCGGCCCCCTATGAATTGATTGATGCGTTCGAAAACTGCGGAAATTCGCAGTCAGCAATGATTCGCACGGAAGCCGAGAAGGTGCCCCGCCTTCTGGCTGGAGACACATCGCGCAATCTACGCCGGGTCTTTCGCCTGATGGAACAACTCAAGGCCCAGGGCAAGCGCAGCGATTTCAAGGCGCGCCGCGTGCACGTGATCGGGGCTGGCGTCATGGGTGGCGATATTGCCGCCTGGTGCGCCTCCCGCGGCCTCGAGGTTACCCTTCAGGACCGCGAGATGAAGTTTATCGAGCCGGCGCTGAAACGAGCCAACAGTTTCTTCAAGCGTCGCCTGAAAACCGCCCAGGCAGTCGCGGCGGCGAACCTGCGTATCAAGGCGGACCTGGAAGGCAAGGGCGTCAAGCGTGCCGATGTGATCATCGAGGCGATTTATGAAGATCGCGAGGCCAAGCGCGATCTGTTCAAGGCGCTCGTGCCGGATTTGCAACCCCACACGCTGGTGGCCACCAATACCTCGGCTATCCCATTGGCGGAGTTGTCGGATGTCTTCAATGACCCGACGCGGTTGATTGGCCTGCACTTTTTCAATCCCGTGGCGCAAATGCCGTTGGTCGAAGTCGTCCATGGCCAGGATACCAATGCTGACCGCATCAACGATGGCTGCAGCTTTGCCACCCAGATCGGCAAGTACGCTTTACCGGTCAAATCCACACCGGGATTCCTCGTCAACCGGGTGCTCGCCCCGTACATGCGCAACGCAATGAAGCTTCATCGCGAAGGCGTACCCAAAGAAGCGCTGGACAAGGCAGCGGTGCAGTTCGGCATGCCGATGGGGCCGGTCGAACTGGCTGATACGGTCGGGCTGGATGTCGGGCTTGGTGTCATCACCACGCTGATGGGCGATGAGGCTGGCGAGGACCGCAAGGTCCTGGAGGAAATGGTCAAGAACAAGAAGCTGGGCAAGAAGTCCGGCCAGGGATTCTATCACTGGAAGAAGGGCAAGCCACAACGCGACCCCAAGGCCCACGAGGGCCATGACCTGGGCGAACTGGCGGATCAATTGATGCAACCTTACTTTGATGAATGCCGTGCCTGTCTCGACGACAAGGTTGTCGAGAACGCCGATCTGCTGGATGCCGGCATGATTTTCGGCACCGGCTTTGCGCCCTTCCGCGGTGGTCCGATCCACTACCTTGAATCCCGCACTGGCAGTGTCAGTGAAACTGTCCAAGAGGAGCAATCCTGATGTCCGAGAACAGCCTGCGCAAAATTGCCATTATCGGTGGAAGCCGTATTCCGTTCTGCCGGGCCAACACCCTTTATGCAGATGAGACCAATCTCGACATGCTGACCGGCGCGATCCAGAGCGTGGTTGATCGTTATGGCCTGTCAGGAAAACAGATTGACCACGTCATCGCCGGAGCAGTGACCACTCACCCGAAAGACTGGAACCTGGCCCGCGAGGCCGTTCTGTCCACCACCCTGTCACCGCTGAGTACGGGGATCACCCTCCAACAGGCCTGCGGCACGAGCCTTCAGGCTGCTCTGCTGGCCGGCGGGCAGATCGCGTCGGGCCAGATCGAGTGCGCCATCGTCGGCGGCGCCGACACCGTCAGCGATCCACCCATCGTCTTCAAGCGGCGCTTTGCCCAGCGCATGGTCAAGCTTTCCAGGGCGCGCTCGCTGGGCCAGAAGCTGGGCGTGTTCAAGGGCTTTTCTTTCGGCGAGCTGGCACCCCAGCCGCCGCGCAACAGCGAGCCCCGGACCGGATTGTCCATGGGGCAGCACTGCGAGCGCATGGCCAAGGAATGGGACATTGCGCGTGCCGACCAGGACGAGTTGACCCTGGAAAGCCACCAGAAAGCGGCGAAAGCCTGGGAGGCGGGCTTGTTCGATGATCTGGTCGCGCCCTACAAGGGTGCGATCCGCGACAATATCGTGCGACCGGATACCAGCCTGGAAAAGCTGTCCAGCCTGAAGCCAGCCTTCGACCGCAAGAACGGCACGCTGACAGCCGGCAACTCCACGACGCTGTCAGACGGCGCCGCGGCAGTTCTGCTCGCCTCCGAGGAATGGGCGCAAAAGAACAATCTGCCAGTGACCGCCTGGCTGACATTCGGCCGCACCGCTTCGGTCGACTATGTCGAAGGGGACGAGGGGCTTTTGATGGCTCCCGCGGTCGCCGTGGCCGAGATGCTGACCAAGGCAGACCTGAAGCTTCAGGATTTCGACTTCTATGAAATCCACGAAGCCTTCGCGGCCCAGGTCCTGTGTACCTTGAAAGCCTGGGAGTCGGAACGCTATTGTGTCGAGCGGCTGGGACTGAGCGGCGCGCTGGGCAGCATCGACCGCTCCAGAATGAACGTCCAGGGCGGCTCTGTTGCAATCGGCCATCCCTTCGCCGCAACCGGGGCACGCATCGTGGCCACCCTGGCCAGCATTCTTGAGGGCGCAGGCTCCGGTCGGGGTCTGATATCGGTTTGCACTGCCGGCGGCATGGGGGTTTCGGCGATCATTGAGCGGTGAAAAGGCCACTGACGTGGCCGGGAGAGGGTGAGAGGGGAGACGGGAGAGGGATGAAGGGCCACTGGCGTGGCCGGGAGACGGGAGAGGGGAGACGGGAG
>JBLRWT010000101.1:0-6898 GCA_047921095.1 Wenzhouxiangella sp.
AGCGGTCAACGCGGCCTCACCCAGCATGTCGAAAGAATAGCGAAAGCGGCGATTGGCCTTTTTGCGCGAGCGCTCCAGCGCAGTCTTGATGTTCCTGCCCATCACGTACTGGTGCCCCATGATCCGCATGGCCTGGCGAATGGCCAGACGCACCACCGGTTCGCCTGACCGGTTGGCGATTCGGGCCAGGGCAGTTCCAATGTCACGCTTTTTGCTGACGCCAACCCGGACCAGCCGTCCAGTCAGCATCAGTCCCCAGGTCGAGGCATTGACGAACAGCGAATCGCTCTTGCCCAGGTGCGACTCCCAGTCGGCATCGGACAACTTGTCGGAAATCAGCTTCTCGGCGGTGTCGTTGTCTGGAATTCGCAACAAGGCCTCCGCCAGGCACATCAGGACGACCCCTTCCTCGGAAGACAGGTCGTACTCGCGCATGAACGCCTCCATTGCGCCAGCGTCCCGGCTTCGTTCGCGCACGGCCTTGACCAGGTCCAGCGCGCGTTGATTGATTCGATTCCGATCTGTACTGTCCAGACCGGTTTCACCCAGCAGAAATTCGACGTGTTCTGTCTCGTCTGCATACCAGGCAGAATCAAGGCTCAGGGTTTGTGAATCGGCTTTGGCAGGGGCCTTGACGACAAAATACTGACGAGGTTGGTTCATGATTCGGTCTTTATCAGGAATGCAGCGGTGACGGAAGTTGGAAGTGTAACGCAGCCCACCTCGAAGAAATTGCTTTGCCGACGTTTGCAGGCTTCGGCTACAATATGCGGCTTGAGGAGCGCTGCTCATTGAGCAGCCTGGAACTTGAGTGATTGAGGTTCAAGAAAATCCGGCGCACCCGGACTTCCTGGTCATCGACGCGAAGTCCAACCTGTCCATGAGCCTGGATCGGCTGGCTGCGGTTTTCCTCGGACTGAGCGCCGTCACTTTGCTCGAGGCGCTGGGACCATTGATCGTGGGCCTGTGGCCGATCCTGGTGATCGCCATCGTTCACCTGGCAATCGTTGGCTGGTGCCTGCGGTTGGCATGGCGAGGAAACTGGGCTCGCGAACGACTGGCTGTCGGTCCCCAGTGGCTGACCGTAGAACATTATGACTCGCGCTTCCGGACCCGCAACCAGTGGCCGGTTGCCTGGGTTCGCGTCCAGACCGAGCCGTACCGCCTGGGCGATGTACGGGTCTATCTGGACTGCAAGGGACAGCGCCAGCAAATCGGGGCTTTTCTGCCGACCAGCGAACGGCTTGAACTAGCTCAGGCCCTGACAAAGAGCCTCCGGCCACTGTCGGCCTGGGGCGCGAATATCAACCACAGGTGAGTTGAGGATGAAGAGAACCAACGAACTGATCGTCGCCCTGGCGGTGATGGCCGTCATTATCGTGATCACCTGGGGGCTCTTTGCCGTCGGTGACAACATGCCACGCGGCGTGACGCCCTTCAGCCAGGACGTCTACCAGCTGCATAACACGATTCTTGCGATCGTCACGGTCATCGGAGTGCTGGTTTTTACCGCCATGTTCACGTCGATCATCGTGCACCGGAAGTCCAAGGGCTACTCGGCGGCGAAGTTTACCCACTCGACCCGCGCCGAAATCGCCTGGACCGCCATCCCGGTCCTCATTCTTGTCGTCATGGCCGTGCCGTCCACGCGAGTGCTGATCGACATGGAATCGACCGGCGGCGCCGAGATGAACATCAAGGTGACCGGCTACCAGTGGCTGTGGAAATACGATTACATCGAAGATGGCGTCAGCATCTATTCGGCCATGAGCCGCGACAGCAATCGCGTGCGCCAACTGCGATCGGGCATTGACCCGCGCACGGTCGACAACTACCTGCTCGAGGTGGACAACCGGATGGTCGTTCCGGTCAATACACGCATTCGCTTCCTGCTGACCGCCGATGACGTCATCCATTCCTGGTGGGTGCCCGACCTGGGCTGGAAGCGCGATGCGATTCCCGGCATGGTCAACGAAGCCTGGACGCTGATCGAGGAGGAAGGTGTCTACCGGGGTCAGTGCGCTGAATTGTGCGGCGCTGATCATGCGTTCATGCCGATCGTCGTCGAGGCGGTTTCGCGCGAAGCATACGATGCCTGGGTTGCCGACCAGCGCCAGGATCTGGCTCAGGCCGCCCATGACAGTGCGCGTCTCTGGACCCGTGATGAATTGATGGATCATGGCGCCAATGTCTACCAGGCCCAATGCGCATCCTGCCACCAGGCAGATGGCTCGGGCCTCGAGCCGGCCTTTCCAGCGCTGGCGCGCGACGGTGCGCCGACCGGCGCGCTGGACGAACATCTGAACATCATTCTGAATGGACGTGATGGCACCGCGATGAGCGCGTTTCAGGGCCGTCTGCAGCCACAGGATATCGCTGCCGCCCTGACCTACACCCGAAATGCGTGGAGCAATGGCGACGGCGAAGTCGTACAGCCGTCAACCATCGCCGAGCTCGACCAGGGCTGATCGCGGACCACCAGGCTAAAGCAAGGATCGATAAAAAATGAGCTACGACACTACTGCGCACCACGACGACGACCACCACGCGCCCCGCCCGACAGGGATATGGCGCTGGATCACCACGACCAACCACAAGGAAATCGGTACGCTCTACCTTGTGTTCTCGCTGATCATGTTCCTGATCGGCGGGGCGATGGCCATGGTCATCCGGGCCGAGCTGTTCGCGCCGGGCCTGCAACTGGTCAATCCGGAATTCTTCAACCAGATGACCACCATGCACGCCCTGGTGATGATCTTCGGCGCGGTCATGCCGGCCTTCGTCGGCCTGGCCAACTGGATGGTGCCGCTGATGATCGGCGCGCCGGACATGGCCCTGCCGCGCATGAACAACTGGTCGTTCTGGATTCTGCCGTTCGCCTTCACCATGCTCCTGTCCACCCTGTTCATGTCATCCGGCGCGCCGGCTTCAGGCTGGACCCTGTATCCGCCACTGTCGCTGCAGATGGGCAACAGCCTGGCCTTCGTGATCTTCGCCATTCACCTGATGGGTATTTCCTCCATCATGGGCGCGATCAACATCATTGCCACGATCCTGAACATGCGCGCACCGGGCATGACCTTGCTGCGCATGCCCTTGTTCATCTGGACCTGGCTGATCACCGCCTTCCTGCTGATTGCCGTGATGCCGGTTCTGGCCGGGGCCGTGACCATGCTGCTCACTGACCGCTTCTTCGGCACCAGCTTCTTCAATGCCGCCGGCGGTGGTGATCCGGTGTTGTACCAGCATATCTTCTGGTTCTTCGGGCATCCGGAGGTCTACATCATGATCCTGCCGGCGTTCGGCATCGTCTCCGAGATCATTCCGACGTTCTCGCGCAAGCGGCTGTTCGGCTACACCTCGATGGTTTACGCCACCGCATCGATCGCCTTCCTGTCGTTCATCGTCTGGGCTCACCACATGTTCACCGTGGGCATGCCACTCGGCGCCATGCTGTTTTTCATGTACGCCACCATGATCATCGCTGTGCCAACCGGGGTGAAGGTGTTCAACTGGATCTCGACCATGTGGCGTGGCTCGATGACCTTCGAAACGCCGATGCTGTTCGCGATCGGCTTTGTCGTGCTGTTCACCATCGGTGGTTTCTCGGGCCTGATGCTGGCGATCGTGCCGGCCGACTTCCAGTATCACGACAGCTACTTCGTCGTTGCCCACTTCCATTACGTACTGGTCACCGGTTCGGTCTTCGCGATCATGGGCGGGGTGTACTACTGGCTGCCCAAGTGGACTGGCTACATGTACAACGAGACCCTGGGCAAGTTTCACTTCTGGTGGTCGGCGATCTGGGTCAACGTGTTGTTCTTCCCGCAACACTACCTGGGATTGGCTGGCATGCCGCGCCGTATTCCCGACTATGCCGTCCAGTTCACGGAATTCAACATGATTTCCTCGATCGGCGGATTCATGTTCGGTTTGGGCCAATTGCTGTTCGCCTTCATCATCTGGCAATGTGCCCGGGGCGGCGTCAAGGCAACCGCGCAGGTCTGGGAAGGCGCCCGAGGCCTCGAGTGGACGGTGCCGTCGCCGGCACCACTGCACACCTTCGACACGCCGCCGCTGGTTGACGACAGCGTCGCCGTTCACAAGGACACCCTGACCTGAACCGGATGAAAGCCGTGACAGACCAGAACCGCGAGAACAATGACAGCAACCGCGACCCGCGTCGCGGCGTGACCCGCACCGCGCTGATCCTGGGCGCGGTAGTGGCCATCATCTACCTGGCCTTTCTGGGGCAGGCGGCGCTGACCTATTTCGGCTCATGAGACTGATCGCTGATCATAGAAACTGGAGAACGGCCGGCGGGTTGGCGCTGATGGCCGTGGCCATGTTCGGATTCGGCTACCTGCTGGTACCGCTGTACGACAAGTTCTGCGAAATCACCGGCCTCGGCGGCCGCACTGGCGACGCAGTAGTCGAAGTAACGCTCACCGGGCAGGTGGACGAGTCCCGCCTGGTGACAGTTCACTTTGATGCCAACGTCAACTCTGCCCTGCCCTGGCGTTTCGAACCGACCGAAACCATGATGCAGGTTCACCCGGGCAAGCTCTATGAAACCACTTACGTGGCGTTCAACCGCTCCGACCAGGTGGTCGTGGCACAGGCGGTGCCCAGCGTCTCACCGGGTCAGGCTTCACTGTATTTCAACAAGACCGAATGCTTCTGTTTCACCGAGCAGCTTCTTGGACCGGGAGAGTCCAGGGACATGCCGGTCAGGTTCGTGGTCGACCCGAACCTGCCGAACCGCATCGACCTGGTGACCCTGTCTTACATTATTTACCAAAACGATGAGGCCACAGCGGTGTTCGCCGCTGCGGATTGACCACCAGGGAGTTCCAATGTCTCAAGGCACCTATTACGTTCCAGCGACCGCCAAATGGCCCATAGTCGGGTCGGTCGGACTGTTCATCATGATGGTCGGGGCCGCCAACTGGCTCAACGGTCATGCCACCGGACCGTGGTTTTTCGCAGCCGGCGGCGCGATCGTGATCGTCATGCTGTTTGGCTGGTTCGGGGATGTGATCCGCGAATCCCGGGGCGGACTCTACAACAGCGACGTCGATATCTCGTTCCGCCAGGGCATGATCTGGTTCATCTTTTCCGAGGTGATGTTCTTTGCTGCCTTCTTCGGCGCGCTGTTCTACGCCCGCATGTTCTCGATTCCGTGGCTGGGCGGAGAAGGCACCGGCGCGATGACCAACGAGCTGCTCTGGGCCGGCTGGGAAGCCGCCTGGCCGACCCACGGGCCCGGCGAGCTGGGTGGCGACTTCCAGACCATCCCCGGTTTCGGTCTGCCGCTTTTGAACACCATGATCCTGCTGACTTCCGGCCTGACCATCACCCTGGCTCACTGGGCATTGAAAAAGGCCCAGCGCGGCGCCTTGATCGCCTGGATGGTTACCACAATCGTGCTGGGCATCATTTTCCTGTTCATCCAGGGCTACGAGTACGTTCATGCCTACCAGGACCTGGGGTTGACCCTGGGCTCCGGGATCTACGGCTCGACGTTCTTCATGCTGACCGGCTTTCATGGCCTGCACGTGACGCTGGGCGTGATCATGCTGATCGTGATCACCGCGCGTTGCGCCTTCGGCCATTTCACCAAGAAAAATCACTTTGGCTGGGAGGCGGTTGCCTGGTACTGGCATTTCGTTGACGTGGTCTGGCTGGGACTTTTCATCTTTGTCTACGTGATCTGACCGGCCCCGCAAGGGGACACGGGATAGGGAGATAGAGATCGAGACGAACACGCAAGCCACGAGCCCGCGCCTGTTGACCTCGGCCCTGTGGCTGGTGGTCTTGTTCGTCGCCTTCTACGTGCTGGTGATCGCGCGGGATCTCCTGATTCCGCTGGTGCTGGCCGTATTCATCTGGTACCTGATCAATCTGCTGGTTCGCCAGCTCGACCGGATCCACATCGGTGACTGGCACCTGCCCCGAATGCTGCAGTTCGTGCTGGCCGGGACGGTGATGGTGGTTGCCGTCTGGCTGTTTGCACGCATGTTGACCGCCAACATCAGCCAGGTCATCGAGGCAGCCCCCGCCTATCAGGCCAACATCAACCGCCTGATCAGCGAAACATTCGGCCGTTTCGGCGTGGAAGAACCGCCAGCGCTGATGGCGCTGATCAGTGAAGTCAACTTCGGTGCCCTGCTGCGCGGCATGGCTTCGGCCCTCGGAGGCCTGCTGGGCAATACCGGCCTGGTCCTGGTCTACCTGCTGTTCCTGTTCCTCGAGCAGCGGTTTTTCCGGACCAAGCTCGACGCGATATTTCCCCGCTCCGAAGAGCGCGACAACATGCTCGATATGCTCGCCGACATCGACCGCGACGTGGCGACCTACATCGGCATCAAGACAATGGTCAGCGCCATGACGGCCACGGTCTCGTGGATCATCATGACGGCGATCGGGCTGGACTTTGCCGGCTTCTGGGCCGTGCTGATCTTCATCCTCAACTTCATTCCGAATGTCGGCTCATTGATCGCCACGGCGCTGCCGGCGCTGCTCGCCCTGCTTCAGTTCGAAACCCTGACGCCATTCCTGGTGGTGGTCATCGGCGTGGGCGCCACACAGGTCGTCGTCGGCAACATTCTGGAACCCAACCTGATGAGCCGCTCGCTCAACATTTCTCCGCTCGTGGTGCTGCTTTCACTGGTGCTGTGGGGATCCATCTGGGGCATTCCCGGCATGTTCCTGTGCGTTCCGATCACGGTGGTGATGATGATTGTTCTTTACCATTTTGATTCAGCGCGCTGGATTGCGCTGGCGTTGTCAAAAAATGGTCAGGTGACCCCGGACCGGTCTAGCTGAGAGCCGGCTGCCGTTTTGCACTCTCGGTCGGCTTGCGCTCGGACCATTCGATGTTGGTTTGATTCTGGCG
>JBLRWT010000102.1:0-6888 GCA_047921095.1 Wenzhouxiangella sp.
GATTGTCGGGGTCGAGGGCGGTCTTGATTTGCTTCATCAGTTCGACCTTTAGCGGTTGGCCGTTGGCCAGTTCATCCCGGCGAAGCTGACCGATGCCGTGTTCGGCGGCGATGGAGCCGTGGTACTGGCGGACCAGGTCGAAGACGATCCGGTTGCACAGGAGTTCGCAGGCCCGGAATTTGTCAGCTGACATGGCTTGGGGCTGGCTGAGGTTGAAGTGCAGATTGCCATCGCCCAGGTGACCGAACAGGCAGGGACGGATTCCGGGCACCGCCTGTTCGAGCTCGGCCGTAGCCCGCTCGACGAATTCCGGGATCCGGCCAACGGGCACGGCGATGTCGTGCTTCAGACTGACGCCGCCGGTCTGCTGGGCGGCCGAGATCGACTCGCGCAGGCGCCATAACGCGTTGGCACGAGCTTGACTGTCAGCGACCACCGCATCATTGGCCAGGCCGTCGTTCATTGCGCGATCCAGAATCGCCAGGGCTGATGGTTCAAGCCAGTCGCCGGCCACGCTGGTATCGGCTTGTATCACGATATACCACGGGTGGGTCCGGTCAAACGGGTCGCGAGCCTGGGGCAGGTAATCGAGAACGTAATCGATGGCCAGGCGCGGCATGAATTCACAGGCCGACAGGGTTTCACCGAGACCGTCACGAAGCCGCGCCAGCAGCGCCAGGCCGCTATCCAGACTTGCAACGGCCACCATGGCAGTGACCGATTGGCGGGCGGCTGGCTGCAGCGCAAGCGTGGCGGCGGTGATGATGCCGAGCGTGCCTTCGCTGCCAATGAACCATTGCTTGAGGTCGTAACCGCTGTTGTCCTTGCGCAACGGCGCGAGATCCGAATGAACCCGACCGTCGGCGAGAACCACCTCGAGACCCAGGACCTGGCGGCGCGAATTGCCATGGCGAATGGTCAGGTTGCCACCGGCATTGGTCGCGATCGTGCCGCCAATGGTCGCGCTCCCTTCCGAAGCCAGGCTGACCGGGTAGACCAGATCATGATCCATGGCTGCCCGCTGAACCTGGGCCAGGGTGCAGCCGGCTTCGACGACCATACTGGCGTCGGCCACGTCAACGACACGAATCGAATTCATGCGCTCGAGGCTGATGATCAATTGGCGCTCATCTTCCGTCACCGCTGCACCACCAACCAGGCCGGTGCGCCCACCCTGGGCCACCATGGCGACCCCCTGTCCGCCACAGCACCTGACCAGCGCGGCCAGTTGGCCAGCGTTCCTCGGTCTGGCGACTGCGAGAGGACGGCCCTGGTAACGACCGCGGGGCTCCTGTGTATAGCGTGCCAGGTCGTCAGCCGGGAGTAGGAGTCCGTCAGCGTCGAGTAATTCTTGTAGTTTCGCAATAAGACTCATGCAGGCCTGCTCAATGGAATTATGGACGCCTCGGGTTGATGGCCACGGGGAATGCGGTAAAGGTAGTCAGAGGCGCATTTAGCAGCTAAGATTAACTCAGGCGTAGTAGCAGTATGGGAGTAGTGATATGAATGGCTTTAGCTGTATCGCTGGTCAGTTCGAGCAACTGGCCAGCCTGGACAAGCACCAGATCAATCTTCTTGAGTCCCTCGAGCAGGATATACGCAAGTTTCCGGCAGGCAGCATGATTTGCGAAGCAGGCGCTGAGGCCAATTCGCTTTATATCCTGCATGAAGGATGGGCCTGCGCGACCCGGCTGCTGGCCGATGGCCAACGTCAGGTCCTGGATATTTTCCTGCCGGGCCAGGTGATGGGTCTGCGCGAAATCGGATTCAAGCGTTTCCAGTCCGACGTGGTCAGCCTGACCGAAGTCGAAGCCTGCCAGTTTTCACGGGCTCGACTGCTGGAAGTATTCAGCGAATCGCCCCGCCTGGCCGACTTGTTCTTTCTGTCCATGGCGCGTGAGCAGGCCATGTTCGGCGAACGCATCGTCAGCATCGGCCGGCGCCCAGCGGCCGAGCGTCTTGGTCATTTTCTGCTGGAACTCAAAACGCGGTTGCTACTCGACTCCAAGGAGTTCGAACTGCCACTCAACCAGAGCGTCATTGGCGACGCGCTGGGACTGTCGGCGGTTCATGTCAGCCGAACGCTGGGCGTCCTGCGTGAGCGCAACCTGGTGCGGGTGGAAAAACGTCGCGTGTCGATCACTGACCTGGAAGGCCTGGTCGACTTCTCGGGATTCGATCGCGCTTACCTGGACTGCAGCTCCAACTGGGCCCGGCTGAATTGATTCAGCCGGCCTGATTTGTAGATGACAGACGCCCTCGCCCGCTGAGCCCGATGGCTCTGCGGGGTGATGACGAACCCGTCGCTGGCTCGTTTATTTCACGCCGTCGGTCGTCGGCCAGAAATCAGGAAGATGATGGCCAGGATGATGCCGATCACGAACAAAATCCAGGCGATATTGGTTGCTGCACCGGCAACGCCGCTCAGGCCGAGTACGCCAGCGATGATCGCGATGATGAAAAATGTCAGGGCCCAGGAAAGCATGGTTTGATTCCTATTTTTGAATGGTAGATGGTCTAGATTACCCGCACCCCCATCCATGCTCATTAACCTGCGTTATTCGCCACAGAACATTTCAACGGATCCCTAACCGAGTTCGGTCAGGCGCCCGTCGCGGTAGTCGCGCATGGCCTGTTCCACCTCCTCGCGCGTGTTCATCACGAACGGACCATACTGCACTACCGGCTCATTGATTGGCTTGCCGGCGAGGACCAGCAAACGGGCCCCGGCCTGGCCGGCCTGGATATCAAGCATCTCGCCATCGCCAAGAATGCCGGCGGCGCGCGTTGGCAGTCGCCTGCCGCCAATTTCGGCCTCACCATCGTAGACGTAAACCATGGCGTTATAGCCTTCGGTGATTGGCAGTTGGACAGTCCGGCCCGCCTCAAGGCGAAGGTCGATATAGGTCGGATCCGTGGTGACCGGGTCGTTCGGTCCGTTGACAGCACCGGCCACGACCTGACCGTTCACGCTCATTTGGCCCGCGATGACACGCGCGAGACCACCGTCAAAGGTCAACTCCGGAATCTGCGAAGCGGGAATGTCACGGTAAGCCGCCGGCTTCATTTTTTCCCGGGCCGGCAGGTTGAGCCAGAGCTGGAACCCGCGCATGCGGCCTTCGCTCTGGCGCGGCATTTCCGAATGGATGACGCCGCGACCGGCAGTCATCCACTGCACCGAGCCCGGCCCGAGGTCACCGGTATTGCCCAGGTGATCCTTGTGCTCCATGCGACCATCGAGCATGTAGGTGACCGTCTCGAATCCACGGTGCGGATGGGACGGGAATCCGGCCAGGTAGTCGTCCGGATTGTCGGAGAAAAATTCATCGAGCATCAGGAACGGATCCAGGCGCGCTGCCTGGTTCGACCCGAGGCTCCGGCGCAGCTTGACCCCGGCGCCATCAGAGGTGGCGATCGCTTCGATGACTTTCTTGAGTGGGCGGATACGCATATCAATCTCCTTCCAAGTTCTCTTCAATCAAATTCAAACCCAATCGCGCGGAGACGCAGAGTCGCGGAGGAAAAGTGAGCTTCAAGAATTTTACTTTCCTCTGCGCCTCAGCGTCTCTGCGGGCGAAATTTCCTGGTTGTGTGCTTGATGACAGCAAGTCCGATCGGCAAAGAGCTCAGGCCGCCAACTTGAGGATGCGCTCGCTGGCATCACTGCGAGCCTTGTCGGCCGCATCATTACCCATGGCCAGGCCTTCGGCATAAGTGAATTGGACATCTTCGATGCCCAGCATACCGAGGAAGAGCCTGACCAGTTCGGTCTGGGTGTCGGCCGGGGTGCCCTGGTAGAGACCGCCGCGCGCGGCAAAGACGAACACCGGCTTGTTGCCGACCAGGCCGCGCGGACCTTCAGCCGTATATTCAAACGTAACGCCGGCGCGTGCCACATGATCCATCCAGGCCTTGAAGGTGGAAGGGATGGTGAAGTTGTACATTGGCAAGCCGATGGCCACGGCGTCTGCCTGCTTGAGCTCGGCAATCAGTGCATCCGAGACCACGGTCGCGGCCTGCTGGGCCGGCGTCCGCGCTGTGGCCTCGGCCTGAAAGCCGGCAAATGCTTCGGCCGTCAGATGCGGCAGTGAATCGGCGGCGAGGTCACGGCAAAGCAGCCGCCCGCCTGGATTTTCCATCCGCCAGCGCTCGGCAAACTCGTCGGCCAGTTTGCTCGACTGTCCGGAACCGTTGAAAAGACTCGATTTGATCAACAGCAGGGTTTTCATAGCTGACCTCCTTGGTCGGTCTGGGTGCGGTAGTGAGTTTGTACATTACGCTTGCCTGAATCGATAAAAAAGCGCAAAATTACGCCTGTACCTTTCGCTTTATTAGATATGTCCAGCCCGCGGATCAGTCTTGAACAATGGCGCGCCCTTGTGGCTGTGGTCGATGCGGGTGGCTACGCCCAGGCTGCCGAAGCGCTCAACAAGTCGCAGTCAACCGTCAGCTACGCGGTGCGCCGTCTTGAAGAGCTGCTGGAACTCAAGGCCTTCAGCATCCGGGGTCGAAAGGCGGCTTTGACGCCAGCCGGGCAGATGCTTTATCGGCGTGGCCGGGCGTTGCTAGACGAGGCCGCCCGACTGGAACGGGCCGCCGCCCAGGTCGCGGCGGGCTGGGAGGCCGAGCTTCGGGTGGCCGCTGAAATCATTTTCCCCACCTGGCTATTGCTGGAATGCCTGAGCTCCTTGTCTGGAGAGCAGCCCCAGATGCGCATCCAGCTACACGAATCGGTGCTGGGTGGGACAGCCGAGCTGCTGACCTCGGGCCGGGTTGATGTGGCCATCGCGTCGAGCATCCCGCAGGGCTTTGTCGGCGACGTACTGACCCAGGTTCGCTTCGTCGCCGCCGCGGCCCCGACCCACCCCCTGCACCAGCTTGACCGTGAACTGACCCTTGAAGACCTGCGCCCGCATCGGCACCTGGTGGTCCGCGACAGCGGCACCCAACCGGCCAGCTCCGAGGCGCCAACCGTCAGTGACCAGCGCTGGACGGTGAGCTCGAAAGCCACCTCCATCCGCGCTGCCTGCATGGGGGCCGGCTTTGCCTGGTACGCCGAAGACATCATCCGGCGCGAACTTGATTCCGGCGCGCTCAAGCCTCTGCGTCTGACCCAGGGTCGCGAGCGCTGGGCCACGCTGTACCTGGTCTTTGCCGACAGCGACGCCGCCGGGCCCGGCGCCCAGAGACTGGCAGAATTGCTTCATCATGCCGTCAGGCGGCCCGCCGTTGTAAACTCGGCGCCATGACCCAGCACCCTCAACAAAGCAAAAAGACGCTGTGGTGGACCCCGCGTGACGTGCCAGTCGGTCACAGTCTGCATGGCAGCATGGGCGCACTTGAGCTGAGCCTTGGCCATGACACGGACGAATGGCTGCTCGATTGCGCGCCGGTGGCGGAGGAAGAGATTCGGCCGGGCGCCAATCTGAAGGTGGCAAAGGGCCTCCCCGAAGCCGTCGCCGAGCGCTTCGTTCATGCAGGCCAGTCCGACCGGGTCCATCTGTCGCCCATGCTCGCCGACCGGCCCGTGGTCATCCGGCCTCGCCAGCCGATTTTTCTGCTCAGCCAGCAGACCGTCACGCTCTACCTGTCCACACCCATCTGGTTGAAGATCCAGGTTGGAGAACCCGCTGTGTTGTTGAAGGAATTTCCGGCGCAACCGCTTTCCGACACCTGGTTCGGCCCATCGACCCGGGAAGGCGAGCTCTGTTACGCCGGCCGCACCCATGCCCGCCACAACCCTTCGGAACTGCCGCGGCGGCCTCACCGCGCCATTACACCACTGACGATCCTGAACAAGGCCTCAACCCCGTTGCCGCTGGAAAAATTCAGCCTGCCTGTCCCCATGCTGGCCCTTTACGGTGATGTCGACGGCATGCTGTGGACCCAGGCGGTCACCCTCACCCGCGAGGGCCAGACCGACCTGGCCTCGGTTCAGATCGATTCGCGGCCACCCGACGCCGCCAAGGGCCTGACGCGCCTGGCCCCGCCACGCCAGGAGCCGGGGCGTTCGGGCCTGGTGCGCGCCTTCAGTCTTCTTTTCGGAACCTGACCGCCATGCTCCAGGACCTCGTCGCTCTCCTGCATCTCGAAATGCTGTTGTCTCTGATCCGCGCAGCGATCCTGCTGGGCGCCGGGGCATTGATTGCCAGCCTGGCCGGTCGGCTGAGCATGCGCAGCTTCCGCCAGCGATTGAGCCCGCAGATGCTGCAACTGCTCAAACGCATCGTCTTCTACGGCATCTTCGGCCTGTTCCTGGCCGCCGCCCTGAGTGAGCTGGGGTTCAGTATCGCCGTGATCATGGGTGCCGCCGGCGTGCTGACCGTGGCGATCGGCTTCGCCTCACAGACGACAGCGTCCAACCTGATCAGCGGCCTGTTCCTGATCGGCGAGCACAGTTTCGAAATCGGTGACGTGATCAAGGTGGGCGAGACGACTGGCGAAGTGCTATCGATCGATGCACTTTCGGTGAAGTTGCGCACTTTTGACAACTTGTTCGTGCGCATTCCCAACGAAACCCTGATCAAGAGCGAAGTCACCACCCTCACGAGATTCCCCATCCGACGCCTGGATCTCAAGCTTGGCGTCGCTTACAAGGAAGACATCAATCATGTCCGCGATGTGCTGTTGGCAGTGGCGGACGCCAATATCCTCTGCCTGGACGAGCCTGCACCACTGTTCATCTTTACCGGCTTCGGCGACTCGGCGCTGGAAATCCAGTTTTCAGTCTGGGCCAAGCGCGAGAACTTTCTGGCGTTGAGAAACGGCGTCACTGCCGACATCAAGGCGGCCTTCGATGCAGCCGGAATCGAAATACCGTTTCCGCACCTGTCGATCTACACCGGCGAGGTCACCAAGCCGTTTCCGGTGCGCATCGCCGATTCAAAG
>JBLRWT010000103.1:0-6882 GCA_047921095.1 Wenzhouxiangella sp.
CGATGAATTCAAGCAGACCGGCAGCTGGTGACCAACAGGCAAGGGTACAGTCCGTACTCGACCGGAAACGCATAAGGACATGGCAATGAACACCGAGTCCCGAGTCCCGAGTCCCGAGTCCCGAGGTTGCCCATGAGCGGTTCCAGGGAAATCGTTGGCAAGATCAAGAGCGTCAAGAACACCCGCAAGGTGACCCGTGCGCTGGAAATGGTCTCTGCCAGCAAGATCCGCAAGGCCCAGGACATGATGCAGGCCTCGCGCCCTTACGCCCGCATGATGAAGCAGGTCATCGGCCACCTGGCCCATGCCAATCCGGAATACCGCCATCCGTTCACGGTTGAGCGCACGGACGTCAAGCGGGTCGGCTATGTCATTGTCGCCACCGATCGCGGCCTGTGCGGGGGCTTGAACAGCAACATGTTCCGGCGTCTGCTGGGTGAATTTCGTCAGTGGCAGGAAAAAGGCGTCGATGTCAACGTCGTTATCGTTGGCCGCAAGGCAGCCCAGTTTTTCCGTCGCCTGAAAGTCAATATTTCGGCTGCTACCCAGGACCTTGGCGAAAAGCCGCGCCTGGGCGATCTGATTGGTGTTTTGAAGGTGGTCCTGGACGATTACCGTGAAGGCAATCTTGATCGGCTTTACGTGTGTTACAACGAATTCGTCAACACCATGATTCAGCGACCGGTCTTCGATCAATTGCTGCCATTGCCGGCGGTGGCCGACGAGCCGATGCTCAAGTACTGGGATTACCTGTACGAGCCCGATGCCGAAAGCCTGCTCGACGATGTCCTGACCCGCTATATCGAATCACTGGTCTACCAGGCCACCCTGGAAAACCTGGCCAGTGAACACGCCGCCCGCATGGTGGCCATGAAGAGCGCGTCGGACAACGCCAACAATCTGATCGATGACTTGCGCCTGGTCTACAACAAGGCCCGCCAGGCATCGATCACGCAGGAAATTTCAGAAATTGTAGGCGGCGCTGCCGCAGTGTGATGGATAGGTGAGACGGGAAGACGGAAGACGGAAGACGGAAGACAATTTCGAGCATTCTTTTCCCTTCTTGCCGCTCCCCCTCTCACCAGAGAGACGAATTGAAAACCGGGCTTCGCCAACAGCGTTGTAGCGAAGCCACCCAAAACTGAGGAATAGAGAAATGAGTTCCGGAAAAATCGTTCAAGTTATCGGCGCCGTGGTGGATGTTGAATTTCCCCGCGGTGAAGTGCCCCGCATTTACGACGCCCTTGTCATTGATGATGGCGGCGTCATGCTTGAAGTCCAGCAGCAGTTGGGCGACGGCGTGGTCCGGACCATTGCGCTGGGCTCGACTGACGGTCTCAAGCGCGGCATCTCGGTGACCAATACTGGTGCCCCGATCATGGTGCCGGTGGGTGTCGAGACCCTGGGCCGCATCATGGACGTCATGGGCAACCCGATTGACGAGGCTGGCGACATTGGTGAGAAGAAGCGCATGCCGATTCACCGCAAGGCGCCCAGCTTTGAAGATCAGGCCGTCAGCAACGAATTGCTCGAAACCGGCATCAAGGTCATTGACCTGATCTGCCCGTTCGCCAAGGGCGGCAAGGTCGGCCTGTTTGGCGGCGCCGGCGTCGGCAAGACCGTCAACATGCTGGAGCTGATCCGCAACATCGCCATCGAGCACGCCGGCTATTCGGTATTCGCTGGTGTCGGTGAGCGAACTCGCGAAGGAAACGACTTCTACCACGAGATGAAGGACTCCAACGTTCTCGACAAGGTCTCGCTGGTGTTCGGCCAGATGAACGAGCCGCCGGGCAACCGCCTGCGCGTGGCCCTGTCCGGACTGACCATTGCCGAGGAATTCCGCGACGAAGGCCGTGACGTATTGATGTTCATCGACAACATCTACCGTTACACCCTGGCTGGAACGGAAGTCTCCGCGCTGCTCGGCCGTATGCCTTCAGCCGTGGGCTACCAGCCGACCCTGGCCGCCGAGATGGGCGCGCTGCAGGAGCGCATCACCTCGACCAAGACCGGCTCCATCACCTCCATCCAGGCGGTTTACGTGCCGGCCGATGACCTGACTGACCCGTCGCCGGCAACCACCTTTGCCCACCTCGACGCCACGGTCGTGCTGTCACGCCAGATCGCCGAGCTTGGCATCTACCCGGCCGTCGATCCGCTGGACTCCACTTCGCGCCAGCTCGATCCGCTGGTAGTCGGCCAGGAACATTACGATGTGGCCCGCAAGGTTCAGGGCACGCTGCAGCGCTACAAGGAACTCAAGGACATCATTGCCATCCTCGGCATGGACGAATTGTCCGAAGAGGACAAGATGACCGTGTCGCGGGCGCGCAAGGTCGAGCGCTTTTTCTCGCAGCCGTTCTTCGTCGCCGAAGTCTTCACCGGCTCACCCGGCGTCTATGTGCCATTGAAAGAAACCATCCGCGGTTTCAAGGGCATCGTCGATGGCGAATACGACCACCTGCCCGAACAGGCCTTTTACATGGTCGGCACCATCGACCAGGCAGTAGAAAAGGGTCAGAAGATGCTTGAGAAGGCCGCGTGATTGATCGACCGAGGCGTCGTATGTGCGCCTCGAACACGCTAGCTGACGCACCAACCAGAGCGAATTGAGACATGGCTTCAACGATTCATTGCGACATTGTCAGTGCCGAGGCGGAAATCTTTTCCGGCGAGGTCAGCATGGTGGTGGTTTCCGGCGAGGAAGGCGAGTTGGGCATTGCGCCGCGTCATGCGCCCTTGCTGACCCGCCTCAAGCCCGGCCAGGTTCGGGTCATGCTGCCGTCCGGCGAGGAGGATTTTTTCTATATCTCCGGCGGTCTGCTCGAGGTTCAGCCGCATGTGGTCACAGTCCTGTCCGACACCGCCCAGCGTGCTGGCGACCTGGACGAGGCCGCAGCCATTCGGGCAAAGGAAGAAGCCGAGCGCGCCATTGCCGATCGTGGAACTGGTATGGAAGTGGCCCAGGCCCAGGCCCAACTCGCCCAGGCCATGGCTCAATTGGCCGCTCTAGAACGTTTCCGCAAGCAGCTCAAGCGCTGAAACGGCACCATTTGAAGGATCAGGAAACCCGGCCCCGGCCGGGTTTTTTTATGCATCCGCTTCGGGCCGGAAATGTGCGTGGATCACACAAATACCATGGCACAGAATGGCCAACTTGCTGCCGAATCGTTGATAACCAAAAATCTGTTATGCTCGGGACAATAAGGAGGAACAGAACATGAAGAGACGCTTCGGGGTGGTCTTGATCGTTCTTCTCGTTACAGCAGGGGTGGTTGGCTGTGGCGGGCAGGAGCTGCCTGACAATACTCGTCTGCTGGATGCTTTCGCTGAAGGGCGAACCGGTATCTGGGTCAGTGGCCATGGCACCATCGTTCGGCCGCTGGGATCGGACGCCACCAGCCAGCGGTTCCAGGTGCGGGTCGCGGACGAATTGAGCGTGGTCATTCGGCATACCATTGGTGCCGCTGGTGCTGTGCCTGCAGAACGGGGCGATTTGATCCAGTTTCAGGGCCGTTACGAGTTTCACGGGGGCGGCGGTGAAATCCTTTTCACTCACGCTGATCCGGCCCAGCCTGGTGGCGGCGGGTGGATCATTCACGAGGGAACACGCTACCAGTAGTCAAAACGGCATCGCCGCCTGCAGCGATGCCGTGACAATGGCCGTGACTTCAGTCGGGCTTATCGCCCGAGAAATACTGCGCCGTTGCGCCGTCGATTTCTCCGACCTGCGCGGTTTCGTGAATGTGCAGATCGACTTCACGTTCGAAAGTCAGCGGACCGCCCACCCGGCTCTCGGCACCGATCACGACCCGGGGAATCTCACTTCCCGTCCGACGCGGTTTCTTCACCAGTAGTTCGCCTTCAACAATACTGCCCTCGAGCAGGTTGATCGATCCTGAAACGGTCTCCAGGCTCAGCGCACGGGCATTGCGCATGGTGATGCGGCCATTGGACGTGGCTACGCGGCCATCGACTTCCGTGCCCGGATCGAGTTCCACCGTCCCGTTGACCGTGCTCAAGTTGCCGTTGACCCGGACGTTGCTGGCGGCGCGGATGCGGCCGTTTACCGTGCCTGCCTTTCCGTTGACGATAACGCCTTCGCCCAGCGCCAGCGAACCATTGACCGTATCGATGCCGTCACTGCGACTGCCAGGACCCAGGGTGATGGTGCCGTTCACATTGCTGATGGCGCCAACCTGACTGTCGTTGCCGACCTGAATCGATCCATTGACGTTGCTGACCTTGCCCTGGACCTCGGAACTCGATCCGATTCTGATCGCACCATTGACCGTGCTCAAGCCGCCCTCGACGATTGCCCCGTCTTCGACCTGGATGCCACGATTGATCGAGCCACAACCTGCGAGAAGCAGACTGAGTACAACGACAGACAAGAAATTGGATTTCATGATGGATCTCCCAAAAATGATGGAGGCAATTTTGGATCATCGGTGACCGAATCACCAGTGCCACTAGTCATCCCGCCCAGGCCGGCGAAGTCGAACAGGTTCCGATCACAAAGTTGCGAAGGCATGATATTGCCCAGGGCCCGAAAAATACTCATGGTTCGCCCCGGCTGGCTTTTCTCCCAGCTCGTGAGCATTTCCTTGATCTGCTGTCGTTGCAGTCCGGGCTGGCTGCCACACAGGTCGCAGGGAATGATCGGGTATTGACGCGCCTCGGCCAGCCGCGCAAGGTCGGTTTCGCGGCAGTAGGCCAGGGGCCGGATAACCACGTGCCGGCCGTCGTCGCTCTTGAGTTTCGGCGGCATGGCCTTGAGCGTGCCGCCATGGAACAGGTTGAGAAAAAAGGTTTCGACGATATCGTTGAGATGATGTCCGAGGGCGATCTTCGTCATCCCGTGCTTCGCTGCAAACTCGTACAGCGTGCCGCGGCGCAGGCGCGAACACAGGCTGCAGGTGGTGTTGCCTTCCGGCACCAGGCGCTTGACCACCGAGTAGGTATCCTTCTCGATGACGTGCCACTCGATGCCGAGGTTTCCGAGGTAGGCCGGCAGCACGTGGGCCGGAAAGCCGGGCTGTTTCTGGTCCAGGTTGACGGCGACAAGCTCGAACTGAATGGGCGCGGACCGCTGCAGGCTCAGCAGCATCTCGAGCATGGCGTAGGAGTCTTTTCCACCGGATAGACAAACCATGATGCGGTCCCCTTCCTGGATCATGTCGTAGTCCATCACGGCCTGGCCAATCTCGCGCCGAAGACGCTTGATCAGCTTGTCGGTGCTATATTTCTCCTTGCGACTGTCCTTGCCGGTATCGTGCTCGGTTTTTGGCGGCAGAACGCGCAGGGGAAGGGGCTGGGTGGACATGGTCAATTCGACTGCACAGTGCGACTAGGAGGACATTCTAACCGTGCCAATGACCTGGACGGAAATTGCTGAAAGGTTGCAGGGTCTCAAGCAGGAGCATCGTGATCTCGATGACGCGATCGAGCGATTGGCCCGCGATCCGACCAGCGACCAGCTTTTGTTGCGCCGGATGAAAAAACGCAAGCTCCAGCTTCGCGATCAGATGACCTGCCTGGAGAGCAAGCTGATACCGGATTTGGATGCTTGAAGGCGCGAAAGGGGAAACAGGAAAAGGGAAAGCGGAAAGGATAAGCGGGAAGGTGGACTGCCCCTTTTTTCTTTTCCCGTTTCCCGTTTCCCGCTATTCATCCTTCCAGTTCCAGCACTTCCGGTGCCGTCTGGATAATAGTGTGACGAATCTCCTTGCCCAGGATCAGCTTGGCGTCGCGTGCGAACTGTTCCAGTTTCTGGTCGAAAACCAGACGTCCTTCGTCGTCCCGGCTGAGAATCCCGCTTTCGGTCAGTGATTCGATGAATTGCTTGAACAGGGTGCGATCATAGAACTCCGGTGCTTCGAATTCGTGCAGGAGGGAAATTCTTTGTGCGCAAAGTATGCAGAGTTGTTCGAGTTGTTGACGCGTCAATCGTCCCGATCCGTTCTTGGCCAGAACCGATACCGTGATGAAGTAGCGTTCGAAGGTCTGGATCAGCGAGTTGCCGATCAAGCGCAGGTAGTAAGTCTGATCACTGCCCCCCGGTGCGCGTTGCAGTCGATCCTGTGATGCGCGTAGTAGTCCGAGTTCGACCTGCACATCGATGCACTGATCAATCACCCCTTCAAGCTCGTCGGTTTCCCACGGCAGGAACAGTTCTCGTCGGAGAAAAGGATAAACCGTCGTGGTCAGGTCGCGGATTCGTGAACGGCGTACCCGCTGGGCATTGAGGAAGCAACAGGCAATCCAGGCTGACATGGCCAGCAGATGGGCGATGTTGTTGCGGAAGTAAGTCAGCAGAACGGCACTGGTGGCATCGGTGCGAATGATGCTGCCCAGGCGGTGCTCGTGGCGTTCGATCACGCCGAGTTCGAGCCCGTAGTCAATGGTCTGGGCCGCGGTCATGTTCGTCATCGTGATTCGCTCGCCCATGCCGCTTCGCGAAATGATCAGCTTGAGCATTTCGATCAGTTGTTGAAGATCATCCTCATCCAGGGCGTGCTTGCGGCTGGCCAGCAGCGCGGTCGCCAGAAGATTGATCGGGTTGACGTGCGCCGCGCCATTGATGTTGACCATGATGCGGCTGGCGAGATCATCAACCAAACCGGGAAGCCACGGTGGCCGACTGTCAGGCTGCACGTCTTCCTCGGTCCAGGACGGATTGTGCTCGTCGAGCAGTTGATTAAGAAGCACCGGCTCACCAAAACTGACCGCGACTTCGCCATAGTTCTTGCGCAGGATGTTGATCAGATTTCTGAAGTCGGAAAGCGATTCGGCTTTCTTCTGACGGCCGGACAACTCGGAGATATAGGCATTGCCTTCGGCCAGGCGTTCATAGCCGATGTAGACCGGTTGAAAAAG
>JBLRWT010000104.1:0-6864 GCA_047921095.1 Wenzhouxiangella sp.
TTGGCCTGGACGGTGGCATCGACGGACTGGTTCACCTGTCCGATATCTCGTGGATGACGCCGGGCGAAGAGGCTATTCGCAACTTCCGCAAGGGCGAGGAGGTCGAGGCCGTGGTGCTGGCGGTCGATCCGGAGCGTGAGCGGATTTCACTTGGAATCAAGCAACTCGAGCAGGATCCGTTTGCCACCTTCATGGCCGAACATCCGCGCGGTTCGATGGTCAAGGGCAAGGTCAAGTCGGTTGACCCTCGCGGGGCAATTGTCGAGCTTGCCGATGGTGTCGATGGTTACATCAAGGCATCCGATCTGGCCAAGGAACGTGTCGATGACGCGACCAAGGTTGTGTCCGAGGGAGACGAGATCGAAGCGAAGTTCGTGGCGCTCGATCGCAAGACACGCAATCTGACCCTGTCTATCCGGGCCAAGGATGACGACGAACTGGCCGATGCGCTCGACCAGTACCAGTCGCGCTCCGGCGGCACCGGAACCTCGCTGGGAGACCTGCTCAAAGAGCAGCTCGGCAAGGACTGATAGCGAAGAAACGGCGGCCGGCGCCCCAAAGAATGGGTGCCGGCCTGATTTTACGGGGAGAGGTTTATGACAAAATCCGAACTGATTGAACGACTTTCAGCGGATCAGACTCACTTGAGCCAGGCCGATGTGGAACTGGCAGTACGCTCCATACTGGAGCAACTCAGCCGGGCACTTGCCGAGGGTGAGCGTATCGAGATACGGGGTTTTGGCAGTTTCTCGCTGCATTTTCGCCCGCCACGTATGGGGCGTAACCCGAAGACCGGAGATCCGGTGGCTTTGCCGGGCAAGCACGTGCCACATTTCAAGCCGGGCAAGGCATTGCGAGAGCGGGTCAACGGTCCAGAGTGATATTCTGACCTTTTGCACGACCTGGAGCTTCGCCAATGTTTCGCTGGATCGTTCTGATAGCTTGTGTGCTGGCTGCAGCGGTGGGACTGGCTGTCGGTGTAATGAACCCCGAACCTGTTCGGGCAACCTTGCCAGGGCTGGAATTCGAGATGGCGCTGGGCAGTCTGCTGGTGATCGTTTTCATCGCCGGCGTACTGGTTGGTTCATTGCTTTTCCTGTTCTTCTTTCACCTTCCTTCCCGAATGATTCGGCGTGGCAGTGGGTCTGTTTCGACCAGGGCGCGGTTGCCGGACCAGAATGCTTGAATTGGCGCTGCTGTTCGGACTGCTTCCGTTGGCTGCGGCAACCGGATGGTACGTGGCGCGCCGAAGCGATTCGTCCCGCAAGCGAGCATCGTCCCTTTCGAGCAATTACTTCCGCGGCCTGAACTACCTTCTCAACGAACAGCCTGACAAGGCAATCGAGGTTTTCCTCAAGATTGCCGAGGTCAATCAGGATACCGTTGAAACCCACCTGGCTCTCGGCAACCTGTTTCGCCGTCGGGGCGAGATGGACAAGGCCATTCGTTTTCACAAACACATTATTTCGCGGCCCAACCTGACCGATGAGCAGCGTTCCCAGGCGTTGCTTGAACTGGGCGAAGATTACATGCGCGCCGGACTGCTTGATCGCGCCGAGCGACTGTTCGTGGAGTTGCTGGATCATGACCCTAAATCCCAGGTTCCTGCTCGTCAGCTGCTGGACATCTACCAGCAGGAAAAGGATTGGGAGAAAGCAATCGCCAAGGCGCGCCACTTGCACGGCGACGTCACGAGCGAGACCCTGATTGCCCAGTTTTACTGCGAGCTGGCTCAGCAGGCACTGGCGCGCGACGAGCCGGAAACAGTGAGGCAAATGCTGCGCCAGGCGCGCAGGTACGATCCCCAGAACGCGCGGGCACGCTTGCTGGAGGGTGAGCTTGCATGGCAACACCAGGCCTGGGCCGAGGCCGCCAGGCACTATCGGGAGGCTTGCGAGCTGGATTGCGACGCTACGGTCGCGGTCATCGACCGGATCATGGAATGCCACCGTCACATTGGCCGCATTGACGAGCTTCGAGATTGGTTGACCCACCTTTGCGATCAGAGCGCAATGACCACGCCGGCACTCGCGCTGGCGCGGCTCATGGCGAAGGATGACATGCAGAAGGCAGTCGATTTTCTTCTCGCACGCCTGAGCGAGCGACCTACCGTGCGTGGTCTGGAATTCCTGATGGAATTGCTCAATCAGCAGGGCGTCAGCCTGGATCAGGTCGGCCCCGAGCTGGTTCGGGATCTGATGCAGCGTCTGCTCGATGGTCAGCCCCGGTATCGCTGTCAGCAGTGCGGTTTCAGTGGCACGTCATACCACTGGTTGTGTCCGAGTTGCAGGCGCTGGAACACCACCCGCGCCATCCGTGGCGTTCTGGGCGAATGATGCCGGAAGCGACGGCGTGGGCAGCTCCCGTGCTGGCCATCGTCGTGACCTGGTCACTGACCCCTTTTCTTCGGCGTTACCTGGTTGCACATGGAATTGTTGATCGACCCGATCTTCGCCGTTCTCACGCGGTGACAACGCCCCGTGGCGGGGGGATTTCGATCGCTGCCGCATTATTGTGTGTGTTGGTCCTGCTTTGGCCAAGCTATACAGAGGCTCCCGCGCTTGCGGCACTGGTCTTGGGGCTGGCCGGGCTGGGCTGGCTGGATGATCGATTTTGTCTGGCGGTCCGCTGGCGTTTGCTGATCCAGGCCGGCATTGCCTTGTCGCTGCTGGTCTGGCTGGGTGGCCTGGAAGCGATTGCCATTGGCCATTTTGTGGTTCACCAACCCTGGTTGTGGAGCGCCCTGGCATTGGTGGCCGTGATCTGGCTGATCAATCTGCATAACTTCATGGATGGCTCCGATGGCCTTGCTTCTGTTCAGGGGATCTGGTGCGGGCTGATGTTCGGCAGCCTCTTTGCCTGGTCGGGGCATTCGTTTCCGGCGATCGTGGCATTCAGTCTGGCCGCAGCCTGCCTGGGGTTTTTGCACTGGAACCGTCCCACGGCACGGATATTTATGGGGGATACAGGGTCTATCCTGCTGGGTGGTATCGTTGCGTGGCTGGCCCTGTTAGGCGCAGTCAGCGGCAGCATCAGTGTCTGGCAGAGCCTGATGATTTGCTCGCTGTTTGTTGTCGATGCCACTGCAACCTTGTTGGCGAGGCTCGCCCGAGGCGAGCGGTGGTATACTCCGCACCGACAGCATGCCTATCAGCGGCTGATTGATTCAGGCTGGAGCCACGGCAGGGTTCTGGTTCTGTACGGGCTGCTCAAAGGCTTGGTGGTGCTGCCTTTCGTTCTTGCCGGATGGTATCTCGTCGGCTGGGACGTCTGGTTGGCGGCAGGGTTGATCGCCCTGCTCGCCGCGGGTTGGTGGCGCGTTCAGTCTGCCTTTACTGGAGAATATACAACGCATGGCTGAGCAGGTTGGACGACGAGCAGTGCTGTTGAACTTGCGTGCGCTGGCTATCGTGCATGATTTGTTCATGATCGCTGCCGCCTGGATCACCGCGCGGGTGGGTACGCTGTGGTTGCTCGGTGAATCCGGTATCGGCTGGCAGCAGCTCGCTGTCGAAGTCAATCTCATTCTGATTATTCAGGGCTTCCTGCAATGGCGCGCCGGCCTGTATCGTGGCGTATGGCGCTTTGCCAGTCTGCCGGACCTGGGCAACCTCGTTCGCGCCGCCCTGCTGGGGGCGGTGGCTGGAGCGGCCGTGCTTCTGCTGCTCGAAGCTGCAGTCGAGTTGATTGTCCTGATGGTCTGGATCTTTCCGATTCTGCTGCTGTTATTGCTGGGTCTGCCGCGGTTGACCTACCGCGTGTTCAAGGATATGCGTCTGGAAGTGCATCGTCGCCGCGTGACCCAGCGCACCCTGATCCTGGGCGCCGGGCGTTCCGGCCGCCTGCTGGTGCCGGAATTGAAGCGTCGCGGTGGCTACGATGTCGTCGGTTTCCTGGACGACAGCAAGCGCCTGCGTAACACCGAGATTGCCGGCGTGCCCGTTCTGGGGCCGATCGAGCGGCTGCCGCGCGTCACCAGTGAGGCGGCCATCGACCTGGTCGTGATCGCCATTCCGTCGGCAACCAACCAGCAAATGCAGCGAGTGGTCGAAATCTGTGAGCGCGCGGAAGTCGAATTCAAGACGTTGCCGACACTCAAGGAACTGGGCAGCAGCTTTACCCGCTTTGACGATCTCAAGCCAGTCGCGATCGATGATCTGCTCGGGCGCGAGCCGGTTTCATTGAATTGGGAGGCGATCCGCTCCGGTTTGACCGGCAAGCGGGTGCTGGTGACCGGGGGTGGCGGGTCCATTGGCGCGGAGCTGTGCCGGCAGATCGCACGCCTCGATCCGGCCTGCCTGGTGGTGCTGGACAACAGCGAATACAACCTCTACAGAGTCGACTACCGTCTCAAGGGCGAGTTTCGTGACTTGATGGTCGAGACCGTGCTGGGTGATGCCTGTGACTCGGCCACCATCGACAATGTCATGCAGCGAGCCAGCCCGGAAGTGGTCTTTCACGCCGCAGCATACAAGCATCTGCCAATGCTGCAGCACCAGG
The DNA here is from genome assembly GCA_047921095.1 of Wenzhouxiangella sp. Classification (GTDB taxonomy): domain Bacteria; phylum Pseudomonadota; class Gammaproteobacteria; order Xanthomonadales; family Wenzhouxiangellaceae; genus Wenzhouxiangella. The sequence continues at coordinate 4,501 of JBLRWT010000104.1, forward strand.
TTCGTGAGGCATTCAGAAACAACGTGCTGGGTACCCGGCGCGTCGCCGATGCCTCTGATCGCTTCGGTGTTGAAACCTTCGTCCTGATTTCTACCGACAAGGCGGTCAATCCGAGCAATGTCATGGGTGCCACCAAACGCGTGGCCGAGCTCTATTGCCAGTACCTGAATCGAATTTCCGAGACCCGATTCATTACCGTTCGCTTCGGCAATGTACTCAATTCAACCGGCTCGGTCGTGCCGCTGTTCAACGAACAGATCCGACGTGGCGGACCGGTGACGGTGACTCACCCGGAGATTTCGCGCTATTTCATGACCATCGCTGAAGCCGGACAGCTCATTCTCCAGGCGGGCGTGCTGGGCGAGGGCGGTGAAGTCTTCGTGCTGGACATGGGAGAGCCGGTGCGGGTCAGCTACCTGGCCGAGCAGCTGATTCGTCTGGCTGGCAAGGAGCCTGGACAGGACATCGAAATCGTCTATACCGGCCTGCGGCCGGGCGAGAAGCTGTTCGAAGAGCTGTTTCACGCCCACGAATCGTATGCCAAGACCTCCCACGAAAAGATCTTTCTGACCCGGAGCTCGGACATCAACCTCGACAACATGGTCGAGCGCTTGCAGCGAGCCGAGCATGCGGTGCGCCAGTACGACAATGCTCAATTGCGCCAGATCCTGCTTGAGCTTGTGCCCGAGATGGGGAAGGTGCCGCCGCGCAAGCGCAAGGTCATCCCCCTGACAGGTTAGGCAGAACAACTGATGTTGAGACCAAAGCCGGTCGCTCCTGCCGGAAAAGTTGTTTTGTTCGAGCATGCCTCGGAGCTTCTGGCCGGCAATCCGATGGACGATCCCATCTGCCGCCAGCACCCCGTTTACTTGCCTGCCGACTATCAGGGAGGAGACCGCCGCTACCCGGTGCTGTGGAGCCTGGCCGCCTATACCAACGCCGGGCCGGGCCAGGTCAACTGGCGTAACCAGGGCGAAAATATTCCGACGAGGTTGGACCGGCTGATTACCGAGGGTCGAATGCCGCCGGTGATCGTTGTCTTTCCCGATTGCTATACATCGCTGGGTGGCAACCAGTACGTCAACAGCCCGGCTTTGGGGCCTTACGCCGATTACATCGTCGATGAGCTGGTCCCGGCCATTGATCAGGCTTTCCGGACCACCGGCGAGCCGGCCGGGCGGGCGGTTTTCGGCAAGTCATCCGGTGGCTTTGGCGCCTTGCACCTGGCCATGGAAAAGCCTGGCGTGTTCGCCGCCGTGGCCAACCATGCCGGTGACTGCGGCTTTGATCGTGTCTACCTGCGGGATTTTCCGGTGTGCTGTGACGTGCTGGCTCGCCATGAGGGCAATCTGGAAGCCTTTGTTCGAATGTTCTGGCGTGATCGGCGGCCAGGCGGGGCAGCGTTCCATGCATTGATGGTGCTGTGCCTGGCGGCCAGTTACTCTCCGACTCCGAGCAAGCCGCTTGGACTGGAACTACCGTTTGATCTGCGCACCTGTCGACTCGACGAGGCGGTCTGGCAGCGCTGGCTCGAATTCGATCCGCTCAACCGGGTCAGCTCATCCATTGATGCGTTGCAGGGCCTGGCCGGCCTTTGGATGGACGTTGGGCGCCGGGACCAGTATTTCATCCATTATGGCGCTCGTGAATTCCACGATCGGATGAATGCCGCGGGCATCGACCATCATTTCGAGGAATTCGACGGCACTCATTCCGGGATTGACTGGCGCTATGATCAATCATTGCCCTGGCTGGCAGCACGCTTGAAAGCGGACTGATTCGCCTGCATTCAACAGGCAGCCCCAACTGACGTAGTAAACTGTTTCAATGCTGACCATTACCCCCACTGCCCGCGACTATTTCACCCGTCTGCTCGAGCAGCAGCCGGAGAACACCAACCTGCGTCTGCGCACCATTCATCCTGGCACGCCGAAAGCCGATGTCGAGCTGACATTCTGCCCTCCGGGCGGCAATGAGGCGGGGGACCAGGCCGTTGAGTGCCAGGCCTTTGTGCTGTACGTCGATGCGACCAGCAGCGAGAGCCTCGATGGCGCCATGATCGACTTCGAGACGGATGCCACCGGCGGCGAGTTGTCGATCCGTGCGCCGGGCCTCAAGGGAGCGCAGCCAGGATCGGATGCACCGTTGCGTGAGCGCGTCGAATGGGTGCTTCAGGCTCGCATCAACCCCATGGTGGCTTCACACGGCGGCATGGTCGGCCTGGTCGAAGTCACCGAAGAGAAGGATGTCGTGTTGCAGTTTGGCGGCGGCTGCCATGGTTGCGGCATGGTCGATGTGACCCTGAAGCAGGGCATCGAAACCACCATGCGCCAGGAAATTCCCGAAGTCCGGCGGGTCATCGAC
>JBLRWT010000105.1:0-6845 GCA_047921095.1 Wenzhouxiangella sp.
CCTGGTTCATTGACCTGAGGAACTGGATTACGGCCGTCCTGTTGAAAGTTCCGGTAGAGGGATCAGTGAACAACTGACGGACATAAGGATGTATATTGGCGCCCTGTACCATGTCAAACATCTCCTCGGGACTGACCACGTAGGACTTCTTCTGCCAGTTGCGGTAGCCATCGGCCAGCGGCTCGAGGTACTGAAAGGACTCGACCTCGGTCTGTTCCTGGTCGGCATCGCCGCGACCGGGCGAGAACGGCACCACGATGTCGTGGCCGGCTGCGCGCGCGGCCTGCTCGATACCCAGGTTGCCGCCCAGCACGATCACGTCAGCAATACTGGCGCCGGTATCGGCTGCAATTTTCTCGTAGACTCCCAGCACCCTGGACAGACGCGCCGGTTCGTTGCCCTCCCAGTCCTTCTGGGGCGCAAGACGGATACGTGCGCCGTTGGCCCCACCACGGAAATCGGAGCCACGGAAGGTTCGCGCGCTATCCCACGCCGTGGCAACCAGGTCGCCGGTCGACAGGCCGCATTCGGCAATTGCCGATTTCACCGCATCGGTGTCGTAATCATGATTGCCCGCCGGCACCGGATCCTGCCAGATCAGATCCTCATCGGGCGCTTCGGGACCGATGTAACGGGTTTTCGGTCCCAGATCACGATGGATAAGCTTGAACCAGGCGCGCGCGAAGACCTCCTCGAAGTAGGCGGGATCCTTGTAAAAGCGCTCGGAAATCCTGCCGTAGTCGGGATCCATCTTCATCGCCATGTCGGCATCGGTCATGATCGGCTTGAGCCGAATCGAGCTGTCCTCGACATCAACCGGCATGTCCTGCTCGGCGATATCGACCGGCTCCCACTGCCAGGCCCCTGCCGGACTCTTCTTCAGCTCCCATTCGTGATTGAGCAACAGATGGAAATAGCCGTTGTCCCACCGGGTCGGGTGCGTGGTCCAGGCGCCCTCGATTCCGCTGGTGACGGTATCGCGGCCAATGCCGCGCGATACCCGGTTGTTCCAGCCCAGGCCCTGCTCCTCGACATCGGCCGCTTCCGGATCCGGACCGAGCTGCGCGGCATCGCCATTGCCATGGCACTTGCCGACGGTATGGCCGCCGGCGGTCAGGGCGACGGTTTCCTCGTCGTTCATGGCCATGCGTTCGAAGGTCACGCGCACGTCTTTGGCGGTCCTGAGCGGATCAGGCTTGCCATCGACCCCTTCCGGATTGACGTAGATCAGACCCATCATCACCGCGGCCAGCGGGTTTTCCAGCGATTCGCGCTCGCCGGAGTAACGCGAGTCCGGGTTGTCACTGGGGGCAAGCCATTCCTTTTCCGAACCCCAATAGGTGTCCTTTTCCGGGTGCCAGATATCTTCGCGACCAAACGAGAACCCATAGGTCTTGAAGCCCATGACCTCGTAGGCGACATTGCCGGCCAGAATGATCAGGTCGGCCCAACTCAACCGGTTGCCGTACTTCTTCTTGATCGGCCACAGCAGGCGGCGAGCCTTGTCAAGGTTGGCATTGTCCGGCCAACTGTTGATCGGTGCGAACCGCTGGTTTCCGGTCCCGCCTCCACCCCGGCCATCGGCCACCCGGTAAGAGCCAGCAGCATGCCAGGCCATGCGGATCATCAACCCGCCATAATGCCCCCAATCGGCCGGCCACCAGTCCTGGCTGTCGGTCATCAGCGCGGTGAGGTCGTTTTTCAGTGCGCTGACATCCAGTTTTTGCACCGCTTCACGATAGTTGAAGTCATCATCCAGCGGATTGGTCCTCTGGTCGTGCTGGTGGAGAATGTCGAGATTGATGGCTTCAGGCCACCAGTCCATATTCGATTGGCCAGCCGAAGTCAGTGAACCGTGCATCACCGGGCATTTTGTCGGTTCGTTCATTGCGCTACCTCTGTTGAACAACGAGTCAGCCCTCAGTATAGAGAGAGCAGGTCAATAAATGAAATTGATTATCATTATTGAATTGATGCGGTGGCCCTATTGTGGTCACGCCTTCGAGTTTCGAATCCTGGCAACGGTCGTTTCCCGGTCACGCCTCGAATGATGTCTGCAAGTCCGCCAGGGAATCCTCGCCTGCCGGCTTGACCAATGTCAGGCGTCTACCTCGCCAACACTCGATGTTCAGCCCGATCTGTGATAGCGATAGCCTATTTGATACATAGAAACAATTTACTTTACAAATACCCTCGCGCCCTCTAGACTCATTGTATTAGCGCTGGCTAATATATTTGCAACCTGGAGGAAACCCTGAAATGAACGAACACACCACTATCCCGCGTATCAACGAGCGCGCGCCCGATTTCGAGGCCCGCACCACACATGGCATTCGCAAGCTGACCGATTACGAAGGTAGGTGGCTGGTGCTGTTTTCGCACCCGGCCGACTTCACGCCGGTGTGCACCACCGAATTCATGGCCTTTGCCCGGAATTATCCCGCGTTCCGGAAGCTCAACTGCGAGCTGCTTGGCCTTTCCATCGACAGCTATTACTCTCACGTCGCCTGGGTCCGGAACATCAAGGAAAAGTTCGACGTGGAGATTCCGTTCCCGATCATCGAGGATCTGAAAATGGACGTCGCCCGCGCCTACGGCATGATTCACCCGGGTGCCGGTGACACCTCAGCGGTGCGCGCCACCTTCATCATCGATCCGCAGGGCGTGTTGCGCGCCATGGTCTACTACCCGATGACCAATGGTCGTTCCATCCCCGAGTTCCTGCGTCTGGTCGAAGCCTTGCAGATGTCGGATGCCAACAAGGTCGCTACGCCGGAAGGCTGGCAGCCGGACGACAAGGTCATCGTGCCGCCGCCGCAGGACATGGATGCCGTCAACCGGCGCCAGCAGGAAGGCTACGAATATACCGACTGGTACTTCTGCCAGAAGGTGGCCTGAGGTCGGCAGCGCCTGAACGCGGCCGGCACGGGCAACCGGTCGCGATCCCACAGCCCAAGGAGAAAGCACGTGTCACAGTCACCCATCAATATGCACCTCACGCCGGAGGTCGAAGGGTTCTTCGATCCGGTCACCAATACCATCAGCTACATCGTCAAGGACCCGGACTCCCCGGCGTGCGCGGTGATCGACAGCGTGATGGATTTCGATGCCGCTGCCGGACGGATCAGCTTCGAGCATGCCGACCGGATGATTGCGCGCATTCGTGAACAAGACCTGACGCTGAAATGGATCCTCGAGACCCATGTCCATGCCGATCACCTGTCCGCCGCACCGTATATCCAGCAGCAGCTGGGCGGAAAGATCGGTATCGGAGAGAGAATTCTTGTCGTGCAGGAGACGTTCGGAAAGATTTTCAACGAGGGCACCGAATTCCAGCGCGACGGCAGTCAGTTCGACCGCTTGTTCGCCGATGGTGATACCTACCGGATCGGCGGCATGCAGGCCTTTGTCATGCATACTCCCGGCCACACGCCGGCGTGCACCACCCATGTCATCGGCGATGCGGCCTTTGTCGGCGATACGCTGTTCATGCCCGATGGCGGTACCGCACGGGCCGACTTCCCGGGCGGTGATGCCGGCACCCTGTACGACAGCATCCAGCGCATCCTGGCCCTGCCCGACGAAATGCGGCTGTTCATGTGTCACGACTACGGGCCCGGCGGACGGGATATTCACTATCAGACCAGCGTCGCCGAGGAAAAGGCCGGCAACATTCATGTCGGCGGCGGGACCACGCGCGAGGAATTCGTGCGCATGCGCTCCCAGCGCGATGCCACGCTGGGCATGCCCAAGCTGATCCTGCCATCGCTGCAGGTCAACATGCGCGCCGGCGAACTACCTCGCGACGCTGACGGTCGGCAAATGCTCAAGTTGCCGATCAACGCACTCTGAGCCGACGTTCACTCAACCCAAGGAAACGACATGGAAATTCGCCGGATCAATGAACAACTGGCGGTCAGCCCGCAAATCACTCCAGCCGATGTGGCCGCGCTTCGCGACGCGGGCTTCCGCTCGATCATCTGCAACCGGCCGGATGGTGAGGGTGCCGACCAACCGGGGTTTCAGGAGATCGAATCCGCGGCCCGGTCGGCCGGAATGCAGGCACTCTACCAGCCCATCGTTTCCGGCAAGGTTCGTGACGAGGATGCCGAAGCTTTTGGCCAGGCACTACTCGAGTTACCGGGTCCGGTGTTCGCCTACTGCCGTACCGGCACGCGCTCGGCCACGCTGTGGTCGCTTTCCGAGGCCCGCCGGACGGCGAGCCCCGCCAGGTGAGCATGGACTACGACATGATCCACGTCTGTCCACCGCAATCGGCACCGGATTTCGTGCGCGTCTCGGCACTTGCCGATGCGGCCGGCTGGGTCGATGTCGACCAGGCAACCTTGCAGCACAAGCAGTTCGACAACATCTGGAGCCTCGGGGATGTCATGAACGCACCGAATGCCAAGACCGCGGCGGTCGCCCGAATGCAGGCGCCGGTGGTGGCCGAGAACATCGTCGCCGATCTGGCCGGACACAGCCCGGTGGCGCAGTACAACGGCTATGGCTCCTGCCCGCTGACGGTGGAACGCGGCCGCATCGTTCTGGCCGAGTTCGGTTACGGGGGTGTGCGCACGCCCACCTTGCCAAGGTTCATAATCGACGGTACCCGTCCGAGCCGGCTGGCCTGGATTCTGAAGGAACGGCTGTTGCCGCCGATCTACTGGAAGGCGATGCTGCGCGGCAAGGAATGGCTGGCCCGGCCGGAACGGATCAGCGCCTCGCACGACTAAAGCAGCCAGCTCAACCGCCGCCAGGACGCCATTGTGATGAAATCATCGATCAGCCGCTATTTTCCGGTTCTGCAATGGAGCCGCGAGTACAACCGCGGATTGCTGACCAGCGACCTGGTCGCGGCCGCGATCGTGACCATCATGCTGATCCCGCAATCGCTGGCCTACGCCATGCTCGCGGGACTGCCACCGGAGGCCGGCATCTATGCCTCGATCGTGCCGATTCTGCTCTACGCCGTTTTCGGCACCAGTCGAACGCTGGCGGTCGGGCCGGTCGCAGTGGTCTCGCTGCTGACCGCCAGCGCAATCGCGCAGGTCGCCGACCAGGGCACGATGGGCTATGCGACCGCAGCGCTGAGCCTGGCCCTGCTTTCGGGTATTTTCCTGCTGCTGCTCGGCCTGTTCCGGCTCGGATTCATCGCCAACTTCCTGTCCCATCCGGTGATTTCCGGCTTCATCACGGCATCCGGCCTGCTGATCGCGGTCAGCCAGTTCGGCCATCTGATGGGTGTCCCCATCAGCGGCCATTCGCTGGTGACAATGGTGTTCGACCTGGCGCGGCAATTGCCGCAGCTACATCCGGCCACGCTGGTGATCGGGCTTGCCGCCACCGCGTTCCTGTTCTGGGTGCGCCAGGGGTTCAAACCCCTGCTGATCCGCATCGGACTGCCAGCGCGCAGCGCCGAACTACTGGCCAAGGCCGGCCCTTTGTTCGCGGTCGCGGCAACCACATTGGTCGTCTGGAAAGCCGGATTGGACGTGCATGGCGTGGCGATCGTCGGCAACGTGCCACGCGGACTGCCGGCCTTCACCTGGCCGGATTTTTCGCTCGAAACGCTCTCCAGCCTGGCGTTGTCGGCCGTTCTGATCTCGATCATCGGCTTTGTCGAGTCCATCTCGGTTGGCCAGAGCCTGGCCGCGCGGCGCCGACAGCGCATCGACCCGGATCAGGAACTGATCGGCCTGGGTGCGGCCAACATCGGCGCGGCATTCAGCGGCGGCTACCCGGTCACCGGCGGTTTCGCGCGCTCGGTGGTCAATTACGATGCCGGCGCGCAAACCCCGGCGGCCGGTGCGTTCACCGCGCTCGGGCTGGCGTTGGCCGCGGCCATGCTGACGCCGATGTTCTACTATCTGCCCCGGGCCACGCTGGCCGCCACCATCATTGTCGCGGTGCTCAGCCTGGTCGATTTCAGCATCCTGCGCAAGGCCTGGCGGTATTCACGCGGCGACTTCACCGCCGTGCTGGCGACCATCCTGCTTACGCTGGGCTTCGGGGTCGAGACCGGGGTGCTCGCCGGCGTGCTGATATCGATCGGCCTGCACCTGTTCAAGACCTCCCGACCACACGTGGCCGAAGTTGGCCTGGTTCCCGACACCCATCACTTTCGCAACGTGCTGCGCCATTCGGTCAAGACGAAACCCGAGGTGCTGACCCTGCGCATCGACGAAAGCCTGTTCTTCGCCAATGTGCGCTTCCTGGAGGAACTGATTCAGGATCGGGTCGCGGCCAACCCGCGGCTCAGGCACGTCGTGCTGATGTGTTCGGCGGTCAACGAGATCGACTACAGCGCGCTGGAGACCCTGGAGGCCATCAATGAAAGGCTGAAGGCCGACAATATCGGTTTTCATCTATCCGAGGTCAAAGGACCGGTGATGGATCGCCTGCAGCGAAGCCACTTTCTCGAATGCCTCAACGGCCAGGTCTTCCTGTCCCAGTACCACGCCTGGGTGCGCCTGACCGAAGTCGAGGAGCCGCCCGGATCGGTTCCGGCCGTGAAAGCGCCCTGAGCCCGGCCACGCTTGCATCGGGTGCACGAAGCTCAGTGCGCGGAGTCGGGCGGCGCATCCATGCCAGGCGGGGGTGCCCGGAACGCCGGCAGATCAAGCTCGATCACCTGATCGATCGCCGGCAGATGACCGGCGTCGTGTGACAGGAACACCACGCTGCGGCCTGTCAGCCATTCGGCCAGCGCTTGCCACATCGCGGTAGCAGTGGAGAGATCCAGACCGCGGGTTGGCTCGTCGAGGATCAGCACCGGGTAGTCGGCCAGCACCATTCGCGCCAGCGCCAGGCGGCGTGCCTGGCCGCCGGAGACGGTCTTGCCG
>JBLRWT010000106.1:0-6826 GCA_047921095.1 Wenzhouxiangella sp.
AGACCGCGCTGTACCTGCCGCGGCATGGACAGTTGCGGGAAACATGAGCCGGATGAATGAACTCTCACACGACGACCGGCGCTACGAACTGGATCGGCAATCCGGCGAATTTCGGGTTGGACTCTACGCACCGGAGCGGGACTCCCACTGGCGCCTGCCTCTGCCCCCTATAGCTGCTCCGGAGAAGTCGCCGGCTTCCTGAATCTTTTCCCCTGCCAACCAGACGCCCGAGCAGCGCTCAAACCTTTGGTAGCCCAGCTTCCGCAAGAACAGAGGAAAGAAGCCCAGGTTCAGCGACGCCCTCCGGTACCAGGGCGGAAATTACCTGTTCCACCGGAGCGACGTCCCGGCATTCTCCCACCTCCTCGACGCGGTACCCCAGCCAGTGACAGACGCGGGCCATGGCAGGGTCCGGCGTGACCTGCTGGTCTGGCGGAGCATCCCGCCAGGCAAAAGCGCGTCCCTCGCCCAGCAAGGCTGTCGGCACCGTGCCGGCAGCCAGCAACCGGCGCTCTGCATTCACCACCTGGGCGTAATCGGACATGCGCAGCGCGGCCTCCCGAGCCTTTCGATCACTGCGGAGCCCAAGATAGCCCAGTGCCCGATTCAGCGTTGCCGATGCGTTCAACTTGTAGTCCTCGAAACGAAGGATGAGAGCCGATGGCGAACAGGCCAGCGCGTGACGCCAGGCGGAAAGAAAAAGCACCAGGCCATCGCGCCGGGGCATTGGCAGACCCGGTGCCGGTGATTCGGTAAACTCCTGCAAACCCATGCTGGAGTCGATGTAACCCGCCCTTCGATGGCGCAGCCAGTCCGAGCGCAGTGCATCGCGGGGATCGCGCACAAACACAATCAGTCGGGAAGTCGATGGGTGCCAGCCTGGCCAGGTGTGGGTAAAACGCGGCACTGGTGATCGGCGCCAGACAAATTCACGGCCATGCACAAGCCCCGGCACCAGACGGCTCCAACTGCTGCCGGGGCACTCATAGCGATATCGCAAACCCCCGAGAGGCTGCCAGTGATCCCGGTCGTTGATTCCCCATGGCTTCAATAGCGGTGCCCCAAGTTCCAGCAGGCAACTCGCCAACCAGGATGCGCCGCAAGGCAGCTCCGGCGAAACGATTGTGGCATCGAATTCGGCAAATCCGGCCTGCCCTGGCATGCGCTGACTTAGCAGATCAGAATGGAACATCGGCTTGGCCTTCCAGAGAACGGATCACGCAATCGACCAGATCACACAAGGTGGCCGGGGAATCGTCATTGTTCAGGATCAGATCAGGTGCCAGCGGCAACTGTGCCGGCTGATCATGGCCAACGCGGGGGCCGCCGAATCGATCAGCGGCGCGCTGTTGCCGCACGAGCTCATCCGCACGCAACCAGATTTCCCGATAACGGAAGTCGTGATTGCGCGCCAGGGTCCTGTTGAATTCGTGGATGCAATGGAACAATGAGATTGTCGACACCAGAACCCAGGCGCCGGCTCGCGCGAGATCTGCTGCAAACGATGCGTAACGAACGGCCAGTTGTAACCGTTCGGTTTGCTCCAGATGGATACCCGCGGCCCCAAAATGGCGGCGCAGTGCATCACCATCCAGCCATGCCACCGGTGCTCCCAGGGCGCGCAGACGCAAATGAATGCCCGCAGCCAGCGCCGTCTTGCCTACCCCCGATAGCCCGGTGATCCACACCACCTGCCCTTTCCCCTCTCTTGATTGCCAATCCAGGGCTTCGGCCAGGGCCTGATCCGGATCCAGGCTCAATCCGGCCAGGCCTGGTGATGGGGATCGGGTCAACATCGCACCGCCAACCACGCCCGACTGACGAAAGGTACCCGCACCCTGCCGGCATCATCGGAATGCGCGAAAACGCGGTCAGCAATTGTGGCCAGCAGCGCTGGAAAAGATGGCCCGGCCTGACGCTGTAATGTGGCATGGGCGCGAAAACCGGCGGCAAATTCCGCAGCCCTGGTCTCGTGCCGAAAAGCCAGTTCCAGCTTTTCGACGACCTTGAAAAGCCCACCGGCCTCGATAGTCGGCACTGGATCCTGGCGCCGACCGCCGTACCTGAATCCGGCTACATGTTGCCGGGTAGCGTCCTCGATCTCGCGTTGCATCGGGTCATCCAGCTCGCGGTGGTTGTAAACCACGACCAACGCCCCGTCACGCCGCAAAAGTCGGGCTGCCTCCGCTAGCGCGGCCGGAGCATGAACCACATTGAGGCTGGAACCAAAGCTCACGGCATGGTAGGCAGATGCCGCCAGTTCCGTACGCTCGCCGGTTGTTGCATGCCACCGCACGCTCGCGGCCAACCGCCGCCCCAACTTCCTCATCTCCCGACAGGGCTCGACCGCATCTACCTGGCACCCCAGTTCGGCCCATGCCTTTGCCAGCCGGCCCGTGCCGGCACCGATGTCGGCGATTGACGCTGAAGCAGTGATACCAAGGAATCCGGCCGCGCAGGCAATCAGCTGTGGATGGTAAGGTGCGCGCAACTCGTAGAATTGCGCCAGCTCCGAATAGTCCCAAGGCTGTCGATGGTTGATTGCTCGCACTGGCTGAAGTATACGGCAACCGTGCATTTTCGACCAAGTGCAGGCGTATGCTCATAGTACTATCGAGCCTCTCCCTTCGGCGAATGAGAAAGCCGCATTCCGGGGCACTGAAGTAACAATCGGAAATGGTTTCATGCTGCAACACTCAGATCCTTGCGCACCGTCAGGAAACAGCGCCATCTCTCAATCCCAGGCCGATTGCGGGATATTCTCATTCGGCACCAAGGCCGAAGTCTTGCATTACCTCAAGGATCGTGTCGCCAGGAGCCGAGTCGAAGAGCAGGTCAGTTTTCAGCTTTCCGAATGGAACAGAGACCAGGCCGCGGTTGTCGATCATGTATGCAAGAACTTGCGCGGGCAGTCCCTTGCCGTGCGCAGCAGCTCCCAATCCGAGGACGGGCTCGAGTCATCTCTCGCTGGCGCATTTACCAGCGTGCTGAATGTAGATAGTGCGAACAGGAAAGATCTGGCCGCAGCCATCCAGCAAGTCATCCGATCCTATCCGGATGCCGACCCCCGGCACCAGGTCCTTGTGCAACCCATGGTAAGGGATTCAATTGCGGGGGGCGTCGCCCTGACCCGCACCCTTGGCAGTCTTGCACCATATTACACAATCAATTTCGACCGCACCCCGCACGGCGCCACGTCCATTACAAGCGGCTCAAGCCGCGAGCACAGGACGCTGGTGCTTCACCACAGTGCCGCGCGGGAGAATCCGGACCTGGAATTCCCGCTTGAAAACCTGCTGCCGGCCATCTTCGAGATCGAAGCTCTGCTGAACTGTGATTCACTGGATATCGAGTTCGCCATAAGTCCTCTCGGCTGCGTACACATTCTACAGGCACGACCTATCACGGCATCGGCTCGACGAGAAACGATATCAGATACCTGTGTCACCAACTGCATCAACCAGATGCAGCAGAAGTTCCGCGACCTGGACAAGCCTGGATCTTTGCTGCCGGGCAGTCAGCGTGGCTACGGCATCATGCCGGACTGGAATCCGGCAGAGATCATCGGGACCTGCCCGGGCGCCCTGTCGGTCAGTTTGTACCGTTACCTGCTTCTGGATGACGTCTGGGCAGAGCAGCGTGCTGAATACGGATATCGAGACGTACGGCCTCAATCATTGCTCGTCGATTTCTGCGGACGACCTTATATCGACATTCGGGCCAGCTTCAACTCCTATATCCCTGCCGGCCTGCATGAAGAGCTGGGCTCGCGACTGGTGGACTTCTACCTGACCAGGCTGGCGGACAATCCACACCTTCATGACAAAGTAGAGTTTGACGTATTGCCGACCTGCTACTCCCTGGACTTCGACCGGTGGCATGCCAGACTGAAGCAACAGGGGGGCTTTTCGACCTCCGAGATCGACCAGCTGGGCGCCGCTTTACTGGCCATCACCCGCAGTGCCTTATCGCGCAATGCAATGGATCTGGCGAACGTCGCAAAGATGGAACAGCACTGCCAGGACATTGCCGACCGGAAAACCGAATCGCTGGACCGAGCCTTCAGACTGCTGAAGGACTGCCGTAATCTGGGTGCAAAGGCATTCGCTCACTTGGCTCGAAGTGCCTTCGTGGCCATCTGCCTGCTGAGGTCAGCCATCCGGCGCGGGATCATTTCGCAGGCAGCGATGGATGATTTCCTCGCTTCGGTGCGCACCGTGAGCCACAGCTTGAAGCATGATCTGGCCGCTGCGAAAGAAGGCAGCCTTGCCCGCGAAACATTTATTGCACGCTATGGCCACCTGCGCCCGGGCACCTACGAAATCACTTCGCGAACCTATCGGGAACTTGTCGAGCAACTTCTGCCATCGCTTCCGCATACACCTTCGCGTGTTGTCACCCCGCAGGCGGCCGGGACCCGCTGGCGAATCGAGCGAGGCGCCTTCGGCAAGGCACTGAAGGCAGCCGGCCTGTCATCCGATCTTGAGCAAGTCGAAAACTTCATGGCCGAAGCAATCCGTGGAAGGGAATATGCGAAATTTGCCATTTCTCGCAATCTGTCCATGTCACTGGACGCATTGAACCAGTTGGGCGCCGACCACGCCGTAAGTCGAAAGGCGCTGTCCAACATTTCGCTTGAGCACTTCCGGTATCTGCACGACGGTGGGGTCCCTCTCGGCGGGATCTCCAACTGGCTTACCGAGCACGCCAGGGCAGGTGCCCGGCGGCAGCGGCAGGCGGCAGCGGTTGAGCTGCCGCCGATGATTTTCAGTGAGCGGGATTTCTCATGCTTCATGCTGCCCCGAAACCAGGCCAACTATGTTGGCAGTAACTGGGTTGTCGCCGAGTGCATCGCCCTCGAACCCGGATTGCTTCCTCCAACGCATCTGGCAAAAGGCAGGATCATCCTGCTCTCCCAGGCCGATCCAGGCTTTGACTGGCTGTTCAGCCAGGCCATCGCTGGCCTGATCACTCAGTACGGTGGAGCGAACTCTCATATGACTATTCGCGCGACCGAGCACGGTGTGCCGGCAGCTATCGGCGTCGGCGAATCCGTGTTTCGTCGCCTGTCCCACGCTCGCCTGCTGGAACTGGACCCCGGCGCAAGACGCATCGAAGTGATCGCATAATGAAACGCATTGGCATCACGCAACGGATCGAATTCGACACCGCTTACGCCGAGCGACGCGACTGCCTGGACCACCAATGGTTTCAGGTGATGGAAACGCTAGGCTTCTGCGGAGTGCCCATACCCAACAACCTGGTGCAACCGCGCACCTGGCTAAACGCGATGCACTGGGACGGGTTCATCCTATCGGGTGGCAATGATGTTGTATCCGTGCCTGGCGCCGCAGGTTCGACGCCGGAGCGTGCCCGCACCGAACAGGCCATACTGGACCTTGCGCGGGAACGTACACTTCCGGTGTTCGGCGTCTGCAGGGGGCTGCAGATGCTCAACGTCCATCTAGGTGGATCACTATCTACACGGCCCGACCATGTAGCATGCCGCCATGCGCTGCTGCCATGCGCCGGATTCCCCCATTTCAGCGCATTCCGCGAAGTCAACAGCTTTCATGGAATGGTGATTTCTTCAGCCGATCTTGCCGGTGAATTGGTCGCAACCGCTCATGCGCCGGACGGCAGTGTGGAAGCTGCCGAGCACCGTAGCTTGCCGTGGTCTGGAATAATGTGGCACCCTGAACGGGAAGCGCCTCTGGCAGAAATCGATCTCGCACTGATGCGCCACTGCTTCGAGTCAGGCTGATGAACGTTGTCATTGTTGCTGCCGGCGAGGGCAGGCGCTTGCGCCCGCTTACCGATGAGCAACCAAAATGCATGATTGAACTGGCAGGGCAACCGATTCTGCATCGCCAGATCGCGACATTGGTTCGCAATGGCATTGAGAACATCACCCTGGTTGCGGGCTATCGCGCCGATAGAATCCAGGCTCGCAATGCAAGCATTGTGATCAACCATTCTTACGCCCGCTGCAACATGGTGGTCTCGCTGTTTCAGGCCGCCCCGGCAATGAAGTCTGGACAGGACTTGCTGGTCTCATATGGTGACATCGTCTACGAGGATCGGGTGTTACATGCGCTGATGAAATGCCCGGGCGAAATCGCTGTGGCGGCCGATGTCAGTTGGCGCACGCTGTGGCAGGTGCGCATGGAAGATCCACTCATGGATGCCGAGAGCTTCAAAATGACTGAAAATAATCGGATCCTCGAACTGGGAGCAAAGCTCGATTGCCATACCGAAGCTCAAGCACAATTCATTGGTCTGATCAAGGTCCGAAAGGACCGGGTTGCCGAATTCAAAACGGCCTATCAAGAGATCGATCGGAAAGCGAGGTTTCGCGGCAGACGGTTCGCGCAGATGCATATGACCGACTTCCTGCAGCACCTGATCAATGTCGGCTGGGATATCCGTGCAGCTCCGATCAGCAATGGATGGCTGGAGGTAGATAGCGTTCAGGACCTGGAGCGCTACCATTCCCTGGCACACGCCGGGCGGCTTGATTCGTTTATAAAACTGGACCCGCCTGTTGCATAATTTCCCCGCGGGGCCACAGGCGCAAACCCCGGAAATGCCAAACTCCGGGCAATTCGATGGAACAGATCCACAGAATCACTGACCGATTCCGGAGCGGACATGAACAATCGGCAAGACAATGGCGATGATTCGATCGATCAGGACGCCACCCGGCTGGAGCCGGGTATCGACTCCGCCGCTCATGCCGACGAGGAGCTGAAGCTGCCCGGCTACCGGGTCGTCGGCAAGCTGGGCAGCGGCGGTATGGGTCAGGTGTTTCTGGCCCGGCAGCTCG
>JBLRWT010000107.1:0-6812 GCA_047921095.1 Wenzhouxiangella sp.
GGCTGCACATCGCAAACCCTGCAGACCATGCCGGGTGTCGGGCCGGTCACGGCACTGGCGATCGAGGCCTTTGCGCCGCCGATGGAAAGCTTCCGTCGCGGGCGGGACTTCGCGGCCTGGCTGGGGCTGGTGCCACGGCAGGCCTCAAGCGGCGGCAAGACGCGCCTCGGGCGGATATCGAAGGCGGGGCAGCACGACATCCGAAGGTTGCTGATCATCGGCGCCATCCCGCTTGGGCTGGGTTGGTTGATCGTCTATCCAGTTCTCGGATGCGCGATCTATAGCGGGTACCGTGATCTTTTTCTGGAGGACGGGCGGGTCTGATCCGTGACCGCCATTGATACACGCTACCCGGTTGAAACACCGGACGGCATCGAGCTTTCCCTGCTGCCTGCCGGCCCGGTCATGCGTGGCTTGGCCTGGCTGATTGATCTGATGATTCGAGCAGGATTCATGTTCGTCCTGGCCTTTTTGCTCGCCTGGTTCGATGCCATTGGTGTTGCACTGATGATCATCGCCTGGTTTATGGTCAACTGGTGGTATCCGGTCCTGTTCGAAGTGCTGGCCCATGGTGCAACGCCGGGGAAAAAAGCGGTCGGCCTGAAGGTACTCAACGAGGACGGCACACCGGTTGGCTGGGGCGCTTCCATCATTCGCAACCTGTTGCGCCAGGTTGATTTTTTGCCCGCCCTGTACTCGACCGGCCTGATCAGCATGCTGTGCAATCGGCGCTTTCAGCGCCTGGGTGACCTGGCTGCCGGAACCCTCGTCGTCTACCAGGACATGAATGAAGCCGGTCTGGCCGACCTGCCCGCCGGGGCAGCGAAGCTGCCACCGGTCTCCCTGAGTACCAGTGAGCAGCAGACGCTGGTCTCGTTCGGCGAGCGGGCCCGGCGACTGAACCCGCAACGCACAGCGGAACTGGCTGACCTGGTGGCCCCTTTGACTGGCGTGCGTGGGCAACCGGGTGTCGAGCTTCTATTGGGCTGGGCACGGTGGATTCGGGGGCAGCAACCATGAAGCAAGAGCAATTTGTTGACCGTCGCCAAGCGCGTTGGGATCGCTACCAGGACCTGCTCAAGGATCTGCGCGCGCGCAAGAGCCAGGCCCGGCCGGACGATTTTCCGGAGCAATACCGGCGCCTGTGCAACGACCTGGCCCTGGCGCAAACGCGCGGCTACAGCCTCAGCCTGATTGAGAAACTGCAGCAATGGATCCTGGAGGGCCATGCGTTTCTCTACCGGCCGCGGGCCAGCCTGGCGAGGGAAATCGGCTTGTTCTTCAGCCATGAATTTCCTGCCCTGGTGCGGCTGGAGTGGCGTCTGGTTGCGTTCTGTTTTGCCTTGCTGTTCGGCCCGATTGCCTGGATGTTCTGGCAGATTGGAACAACGCCGGAATTCGTCTACCGGGTACTGAGCCCGGACATGCTGGACAACTATGAACAAATGTACTCGGACCGATCCGGCGCCGGCCGCGATGCCGAGGGCGAATTGTTCATGTTCGCTTTCTACATCTTCAACAATATCGGCGTGGCCCTGCGCACGTTTGCTGGCGGCCTGGTTTTCGGTATCGGCAGCGCGGTGATTCTATTGTTTAACGGCGTTCAGATCGGTGCCGTCGCGGCCCACCTGAGCTTCGAGGGATACCAGGCGAACTTTTCAAGTTTCGTCATTGGCCACGGGGCCTTCGAACTGCCCGCGATCGTGCTGGCCGGTGTCGCCGGGGCACGCATGGGGTTGAGCCTGCTGATGCCGGGCAACCTCAGCCGGCTGGCCGCGCTTCGGACCAGCGCCAGACGCTCGGTCAAACTGCTGTACGGGGTGATGGCCATGCTGCTGCTGGCCGCCGGCCTGGAGGCCTTCTGGTCGGGCAGCGCGGTCGGGCTGGAAACCAAGTACGTGATCGGGGCGACGTTGTGGTTGCTGGTATTCGCCTATTTTGCGCTGGCCGGTCGCAAGCGCCAACCTGGGCGAGCCGACCATGCAGTCTGACCGCATCGTCCTTCGCCCACGTAGCCAGGCCGAGGCCATGGATCTCGGCTTTCACCTGGCCCGGGCCAACTGGCCGGCGCTTTGCGCCTTGACTTTGATCGGCCTGGCGCCGGCTTGCGTGCTGGCCGTACTGGCATTTTCCTGGTTTCCGCCGCTGGCCGTGCTGTTCCTGTGGTGGATCAAACCCAGCCTTGACCGTCCCCTGCTTTACCTGCTGGCTCAAGATCTGGTCGGTCAACCTGCGCGGGTCGGCGACATCCTGCGTGACTGGCCGCGCTGGTGGCGCGGTGGCCATCTGGCCAGTTTGCTGTATTACCGTTTTCACCCGGCATTGAGCACGGTGTTGCCGATCTGGCAACTCGAGAGGCTCAAGGGGCGGCCGCGTCGGCAGCGGGCGAAGGCACTTGCCCACGGTGGCAGCGGCAGCGGGGTCGGCCTGACTGTCATGCTGCTGATGTTCCAGGCCTGCCTGCTGCTTGGCCTGGTCGCCCTGACAGGCTGGCTGCTGCCATCCGAGGTCTGGGCCAGCCTTGATATCACAACCTGGCTTGAGCCCGGACATATCGCGCCCGAGCTCTGGGCGCTGCTGGCCATCGGTTATGCGGTGACTGTTGCCCTGGTTGAACCCTTTTACATCGGTGGTGGCTTCGGGCTTTACCTGAACCAGCGCTGCCGCCTGGAATGCTGGGACCTCGAGCCGGCACTGAAGGAACTCGTCGCTCGACACACCCGGGGTCAGGCCGCATGAGCTCACGCTGGCCGATCATGGTCTGCGCGCTGGTACAGCTCGTCCCGGCAGCGACCTTGGCGATGGCGCTGGCGCTGGCAATAACCGTAGCGCCGGATGCTTTCGCGGATTCTGATCCGCAAATCCGGATCCATCCTGATCAATGCGAAGACTGGCAGACCCACATCGATGCACTGGTCGAGTCCGACGACAGCCTGGACAATGACATCGGTCACCTCTATGCCGACCCGGCTCTGCGCTTTTGCCAGCCGCGCCAGGTGCGCGTCGGGGCCGATCGCGAGTGGAACTGGGATTGGAATTTTTTCGACCTGCCGGATTGGTCCTTGCTGGCCTGGGTGGTGCGCGCACTGGCCATTGCCGCGCTGGCGAGCCTGTGCATCTGGCTGGCCTGGCGCTGGCGTGCCTATACATCACGGATCCGTAGCAGCAGAGGGGCGCCACGACCGGCCTCCGAAGCCCCTGAACGGGGGCGCCTTGTCAACCCGTTCGAACTGCCGGACGACGTCCCGGCCGCGGCCCAGGCTGCCTGGCAGGATAATCAACCGCGTCTGGCCATGAGCCTTCTCTATCGTGGCGCAGCGAGCGCCCTGCTGCCCCGACATGCCCAGCAATCCCGGACCGAACGAGAAGTCCTGCACACGCTGAAAGCCAACAACGCCAGCCTGGCCGTGGTCAGCTACATGAATCGTTTGATCAAACACTGGCTGCGGATGGCCTGGGCCAACCAGCCGCCATCGGAAAAAGACTTCGCCCTGCTTTGCCAGCAATGGTCCCGCCACTGCCGACGCACCAGCGAGGCCCCGCAATGAAGCGCCGACTGACCAACGAACGGCTGCTGATCGGACTCAGCCTGGCGCTACTGATCGGCGCCGGGCTGTGGTGGCATTGGTCAGGGGAATACGAGGAACAGCTACTCTATCGCCCCGACAACCCGAAATTGCGAACGGAGCCGTACCATGTCGCCCAACGCTGGCTCGCCCGGCGGGGCTACGCCACCACCGCCCTGGCGCACATTCAGGATCTGGACCGGCTCCCCGCCAGACAATCGACGTTGATCATCAGTGCCGCTATTGGCCAGCACAATGATCTTGAAGTCCGACAACTCGCCGGCTGGCTGGACGGGGGTGGTCACTTGATCGCCCCGGCGCCGCGGGGCGCCGGACAGCGACGATCATCGGCCGATCTCAACCCGCACGGGGTATCGGCCATTCGATGCCGCCTGGCCGCAGCCGACGATGACGCCACACCACCAACCTGCGAGCCCAGACTCGAGGTGCAAACCCCGGATGGACAGGACCTTGAGCTTTGGGCTCAGTCTGTCCTGGCGGTCCCGGAACCGGAAGCGGCGCTGTCGCTCTGGCACGATGGACAGGATCGCCCGGTGGTGGCCGAATATCACGTCGGTCCCGGCCTGGTGACCTTGATACCTTCAGCACGTTGGCTGGACAACGAACACCTGGCCTACCCCGACCATGCGCGCCTGCTGCTGGCCCTGGTCGGAAACCAGGATGGCCCGGTCTATCTGCAGCAGCGCAGCGCACCGGGTGGGTTGCTGCGCTGGCTCTGGAACCAGAGCCCCCTGTTGTGGCTGACACTGGGACTGCTGGCGGTGCTCTGGGTCTGGTCGCGCATGCCGCGCCTGGGGCCAATCATCGACAGCAGCGCCGGCCGCAACATGCAGATGCGCGAACGCGTGCTGGCCACAGCCCGGTTTGACTGGCGCCACAACCGAGGCCAGCGGCTGCTGGCCTCCCTGCGTGAAGAGCGGGATCAACGCTGTACCCGACGCTTCCCGGACTGGCGCCGACTTGACCATCAGGAACAGGTTCAGCGATTGACAGGGTTGCTTCCGGCCCAGGAGCGGGATTCATTGATCTGGCTTCTGAACCTGGACGAGGCCGCCGACCCGGAACAATTTATCGAATACGTCAGGCTGCACCGGCAGCTGATGCACGCTTTGCAAGGAGGAAGGTCATGACCAACGATTTTGGCAACGATTCTGGTAACGACAATTACGACGACGGCCACCAGGATGACGGCACCCAACCCGGATTGCCGCACGATGGCGTCGATCCGTCCCTGGACCGGATCGAAGCGGTGTTGGGCGCGCTCAACTCAGTGGTACTGGGCCAGCCCGAGGTCATCGAGCAGGTCGTCGCCGCCATGCTGGCCGGTGGCCACGTGATGATCGAAGGCGTTCCCGGGCTGGCCAAGACCTTGCTGGCCCAGTGCCTGGCCACGGTCATGGGCGGCAGCTTTTCGCGGGTCCAGTTCACCCCGGACCTGATGCCGGCCGATATCACCGGCCACGCCATGTACGACATGAAAAGTGAAAAGTTCCGTCTGCGCCGCGGCCCCATCTTCTGCAACGTGCTGTTGGCCGACGAAATCAACCGTGCCCCGGCCAAGACCCAGGCGGCGCTGCTCGAAGTCATGCAGGAACGTCGGGTGACCATCGAGGGCAAGTCACTGGAAGTGCCGGACCCGTTCGTGGTGCTTGCAACCCAGAACCCGATCGAACACGAAGGCACCTATTCCCTGCCCGAAGCGCAACTCGACCGCTTTGTGATGAAGGTCCTGATCGGCTATCCCGATGCCGCCGAAGAACAGCGGATCGCGTTGAACCTGGCTGGCATGCGCGACGATCTGGTCACCCTGGCCCAGACTCTGAAGCCGCTGCTTGATCCTCAGGCCACGCTCGCCCTGCGCCAGCAGGCTCGCGCCGTTCGGATCGATACGGCCATTGCCGAATACGCGGTGGCGATCGTGCGGGCCACCCGCCAATGGCCCGGCATCACCGTCGGTGCCGGACCGCGCGCCAGTATTGCCCTGCTGCGTGTCGGCCAGGCCAGCGCATTGATGGCCGGCCGGGACTTCGTGATTCCCGACGACGTCAAGCGCTTCGCCGTGGCCTGCCTGCGTCATCGCATCATGCTCGGCGCCGACGTCCAGATGGAAGGCCAAAGTGCCGACGAGGTGCTGGACCTTGTCATCGAAGCCCAAACCGCGCCCCGTCAGTGACCGCGCCGGCCGCATCGACCACCGGAGGCAATGTGCACAAACCGGCCTCGACCCGGCAACCCGGCACAGTCGGCCTGATCAAACCGGCCACTGCCCTGATGGCCTGGCTGGCCACCTGGCTGGTCGGCGCCATGCTGATCCGACTGATTCCGGCCGTCTCCGGGCTGTGGCAACCCTGGCTCTGGCTGGGTGCGGCCGTTCTGATCGCCGCGATCTATGATTTGTGGGCCGTGGTTCGCGAACAACCCGATCTCGACCTCAAGCGACAACTGCCATCGAACTGGCCGGTCAACAGCTCGGTCAGGCTGGCGCTGGATATCGCCTACCGCGGCCATCGCCAACTGCGCCTGGTTGTGCATGAACTCTATCCACCCTCGATCCAGGCCGACGACATGCCACAAAGCATCGACCTGGCGCCGGGCGAGCAGCTCCGGCTGCACTGGCGCGCCAAACCGCTCAAGCGTGGCGAGTTGACCTTGCCGGGTTGTCACCTGGCCTGGCTCAGTCCGATTGGATTATGGTGGCGCCGCCGCACGGTCGCGCACGAAGATCGTGTCCGGGTCTATCCGAACTTCAACCTGGTGATCCAGTACGGGATGCTGGCCGGTGATCGTCGGCTCGACGAAATGGGCATCCACCTCGCCCAGAAGCGCGGCACCGGTTCCGACTTCCACCAGTTGCGTGACTACCGGGACAGCGACACCCTGCGGCAGGTCGACTGGCACGCCACCGCCCGAATGCACAAACTGATCGCAAGGGATTACCAGGAAGAGCGCGACCAGCGCGTGGTTTTCCTGCTCGATTGCAGTCGCCGAATGCGCGCCATGGATGGCACGACGAATCACTTCGACCAGTGTTTGAACGCGATGTTGCTACTGAGCCACGTGGCACTCAAACAGGGCGACGAAATCGCCCTGCACACCATTGCCGCCGCCGACGGCCGCGAACGCATCCTGCCGCCCGGTCGCGGGCAGCGTCAGTTCGGCGAGTTGCTGGAAAGCGTTTTTGACCTGGAAGCCGGCCTCACCTACCCCGACTTTCTGGGCGCCGCC
>JBLRWT010000108.1:0-6753 GCA_047921095.1 Wenzhouxiangella sp.
GAGTTCGGCGACAAATGCCGTTCGGGGCCAGTCGAGCTTCTCAAGCAAAGCCGGATGCAGTTGGCCAAGCCAGCCGATCGACTGGCCATCGGCAAGGATTTCAGCCCCTTGCCCCGGATGCAGCCACGAGCGTGTAGTTGGCTCGAAGCGAATGGTCCCGGACACCTGGTTGAGGGCGAGCAGATGCTCGACTTCGCCCTTGAGATCGTAGAAATCCGCCTCACGCGGCTTTTCGCTGAAATGTTGGCCGCTGACCGCACCGGTCATCAACAGGCCCAGCCGGCGCGATTCCACGAAACCAGCAGGCTCGTTGGCAAAACACACGCCACACTCGAACAGGCGAAAATCCTCGTGTTGCCGACGCAGGTTGGATCCGGCCGTATTCAACAATCCCGGCAACAAACTGGTGCGCAGCACCGCCATGTCCCGACTGAGTGGATTGGCCAGTGGCTGGGCACGCTCGAGCAGGTCGAGCCGCGCCAGCTCGTCTTCGCCGACAAAACTCCAGGTGATCACTTCCTGGAAACCGCGCGCGCACAGCTGCATGCGCAGACTTTGCTCGGGCAATTCGGACTCACCGGGGATGCGAACACTCAGCCTGCCGGCCGGGCGCCGGCTCGGCAGGCGGTCGAACCCGTACACCCGCGCCACCTCTTCGATCAGATCCTCTTCGATCTCGATATCACGACGAGCGCTCGGTGCCGTGACATGGAACGTCTCGCCATCCGAATCAACCTGCATTCCGAGCCTTGTCAGGATGCCATGAACCTCGTCGTGGTCCAGCGTGGTTCCGAGGACACGGTTCAGGCGAGCCAGGCGCAGCCCGACCGGACGCACTTGGGGCAGATACTCGGCAGCGCGGCTTTCCAGCAATGGACCGGGCTGACCGCCGGCGATCTCCAGGATCAAGACCGTGGCGCGCTCGGCCGCCAGCACTTGCAATTCCGGATCCACGCCACGCTCGAACCGGTGCGCCGATTCGGTTGCCAGACCCAGCCGACGGGATCGGCCGGCGATGGCCGCCGGGTTGAACCAGGCTGACTCAAGCAGGATGTCGCGGGTCTGATCACCAACGGCGGAGCCCTCGCCGCCCATGATCCCCCCCAGGGCCAGCGGCCCCTGGTGGTCGGCAATCAGCAGCATGTCTTCATCGAGGCCGATCTCGCGCCCGTCGAGCAGAGTCATGCGTTCGCTCTTTTTCGCCCGCCGAACCTGGATTCCACCGGAAATGCAGGACAGGTCAAACGCATGCATCGGCTGACCCAATTCCAGCAGCACATAGTTGGTTACATCCACGATGGGCCCGAGGCTGCGAATCCCGCTGCGCCGCAATGCTTCCAACATCCACAGTGGGGTTTCAGCCTTGACATCGACGCCCCGAATCACCCGGCCGATGTAGCAGGGGCAGTCCTGGGGACTCAACAGTTCTATTGGCAGGCGGTCATCGATAGCAATCGAGGCCGGAGGCATCTCCGGCGGGCTGACCGTGGCTCCAGTCAGGGCCGACAGCTCGCGAGCCAGACCGCGCACTGACAGGCAATCGGCCCGATTGGGTGTCAGGTCGATATCAAGAACATGGTCGTCCAAACGAAGGTATTCGGCCAGACCGGCGCCGACCGGCGCATCCGCGGGCAATTCCATGAGCCCGGATGCGTCGTCCCCCAGGCCCAGCTCCGGCGCGGAGCAAAGCATGCCCTCGGAGCGAATGCCGCGCAACTTGGCTGGCTTGATCTTCAGGCCACCGGGCAGGGTCGCGCCCAGGGTCGCCATGGGCGCCTTCATGCCGAGACGTGCATTCGGCGCGCCACAGACAATGGTGCGCTCCTCGCTGTCGCCGCTGACCCGGCAGACCCGGAGGCGGTCTGCGTCCGGATGGGGCTCGATATGAATGATCTCGCCGACAACGACCCCGTCGAGCGGGGGCGCGACGGCCTGTACGTCGTCGACTTCCAGGCCAGCCAGGGTGAACTTCTCGGCCGCCTGCGCGGCGTCGAGTTCAGTGGATACCCAGCTCTTGAGCCAGCGGTAGCTGATCTTCAACGTTCACTCCCAAAAAACGGACTATCTGAACTGGCGAAGGAAGTTCAGATCATTTTCAAAAAACATGCGCAAGTCATTGACTTTATAGCGCAACATGGCAAAACGCTCGACCCCCAAACCAAAGGCATAGCCCGTATAGGTCTCTGGATCGATGCCGCAATTGGTCAGGACATTCGGATGAACCATGCCGCAGCCCAGCACTTCCAGCCAGCGCCCGGCCGAACCGTCGGCATTGCGCCAGCGCACATCGACTTCTGCGGAGGGCTCGGTAAAGGGAAAGTAGGACGGTCGCAACCGCACGTCCAGTTCATCTTCGAAAAAAGCGTTGACGAATTCGGACAACAGACCTTTCAAGTCGGCGAAGGTCACATCGCGATCCACCAGCAAACCCTCCACCTGGTGAAACTGGGGCGTATGGGTCTGGTCGGAATCACTGCGAAAAACGCGCCCCGGGGCAACGATGCGTACCGGCGGCTTGCTCTCCTTCATCACCCGGATCTGGACCGGCGAGGTGTGGGTGCGCAGGACGCGGCCGTCGGGCAGGTAAAACGTGTCGTGCATGGCGCGCGCCGGATGATGCTCCGGAAAGTTCAGCGCTTCGAAGTTGTGATAGTCATCCTCGACTTCCGGCCCGGTCGCCACTGCGAAACCGAGTTGGTTGAAAATGGCGAGAATGCGGTCGAGGGCACGGTTGACCGGATGCTGGCCTCCTGCCTCGTGCGAGCGTCCAGGCAAGGTGACATCGATACGCTCTTGTTCAAGCCGCGCCTGAAGATGGGCCTGGGACAGAACCTGCTCACGCCTGGCGATGGCCTCTTCCAGCGACTGCTTGCAGCGATTGACAGCCTGACCGGCCTCGCGGCGCTGATCCGGCGGCAGCGAGCCAAGTTGCTTCAGTTGGGAGGTCAGAGCGCCTTTTTTACCAAGGTAACGCACCCGGACTTCATCCAGGGTGCGCGCATCGGATGCTTCGGCGACCGACCCGAGGGCCTCTTCGAGGAGGCCCTCAAGCTGGGGGGACGTCATGCCCCGATCAGGCCAGGCTGGCCTGGGCCTTGTCAGCCAGTGCCTTGAATGCCATCTTGTCGCGAACGGCCAGATCGGCCAGGACCTTGCGGTCAATCTCGACTTCAGCGCGCTTCAGACCGTTGATGAAACGGCTGTAGGACATGCCGTTCTCGCGGGCCGCGGCATTGATGCGGGTAATCCACAGGCTGCGGAAATCACGTTTGCGCTGGCGGCGGTCACGATAGCTGTACTGGCCAGCCTTGATGACGGCCTGTTTGGCGACGCGATAGACCTTGCGCCGGGCGCCGTAATAGCCTTTGGCCCGATTCAGTACCTTGCGGTGACGGCGGCGGGCAACTACTCCACGTTTAACTCTTGCCATGTCAGTTCTCCTCTCTTACAGCTTCGGCAGCATCTGGCGGATGGACTTCTCGTCCGCCTTGGATACCAGGACAGTAGAACGCAAGCGACGTTTGCGCTTGGTGTCCTTCTTGGTGAGGATATGGCTGTGGAAGGCGCGTTTGCGCTTGATGCGCCCGCTACCGGTAGCCCGGAAGCGCTTTGCAGCGCCCCGATTGCTCTTCATCTTCGGCATTGTCGTATCTCCTTATCTGCTAAGGGTTTTAATACCTTCGTACAGCGTTCAACTGGATGCCGATCCTGTTGAAACTTTGCGGCTGTATTCCGGCTCGTTGTAACCGCTGGCCAGCAGCCAGTCGGGTTTTGCATTGCAGTATTTCGCGATGGATCAGGTTTTCTTCGGCGACAGCATCATCACCATCTGCCGACCCTCCATGCGTGGATACTGCTCCACGGTAATTTCGTCGCTCATGTCTTTTTCGACCCGCTGGAGCAAATCGCGTCCCAGTTCCTGGTGCGCCATTTCACGGCCGCGAAAGCGCAAGGTGACCTTGACCTTGTTGCCCTCGTCGATGAAGCGCTTGAGATTGCGCATCTTGACATCGTAATCATGGTCGTCAGTGCCGGGCCGGAACTTGATTTCCTTGATCTGAACCTGCTTTTGCTTCTTCTTCGAAGCCTGCGCCTTCTTCGATGTCTCGAACCGGAACTTGCCCCAGTCCATGATGCGGCACACAGGCGGCTCGGCCTGTGGCGCGATCTCGACCAGATCCATGCCTTCTTCCTGAGCCCGGGCGAGGGCATCGCGGATGGCCATGACCCCGATCTGATCACCCTCGGAACCGACTACGCGCACGTTGGGAGCGGAAATGTCCTCGTTGCGCCGGGTCTTCTTATCGCTTGCGATGTGTGCTGCTCCTTAATGATTCTATGACGAAGTGGCTAATTATCGTTGATTGTGGCGCGCTGCGCCACTTCATCGCGCAATTTTGCCACCAAATCATCAACACTCATGGCGCCAAGGTCGGTCCCATCGCGCCGGCGAACCGCCACCAGGTCATTTTCGACCTCGCGATCACCGATGATCAGCAGGTAGGGGATCTTCTCCAGCGTCCGGCCGCGGATTTTATAACCGATCTTTTCGTTTCTCAAGTCGGACTCGACTCGAAACCCCTGCTTGCGCAGTTTGGCCGCGACCTCGGTGACATAATCGGCCTGGGCGTCGGTGATGTTCATCACGACAACCTGGACCGGCGCGAGCCACAGCGGCAGGTTGCCCGAGTGATGCTCCAGCAGGATGCCGGTGAACCGCTCCAGGGAGCCGAGCAGCGCGCGGTGCAGCATCACCGGTCGTTTTTCGCCGCCTTCGGCGGTGCGGTAGGTGGCGTCGAAACGCTCCGGCAGGTTCAAATCGACCTGGAGCGTGCCGCACTGCCAGTCGCGGCCAATGGCATCGCGCAGGACAAATTCGATCTTGGGGCCGTAAAAGGCGCCCTCACCCGGGTTGTAGGTGTAGTCCAGACCCATCGAATCGATTGCTCCCCTGAGCGCGCCCTCGAGCTTGTCCCAGGTGGCATCATCGCCGATCCGCCCTTCCGGCCGGTCGGCAAACTTCAATTTGACATCATCGAAGCCGAAGTCGCGGTAGACGGACAGGTTGAGCTCGATCACAGCCCGACATTCCTCTTCCATCTGCTCTTCGGTGCAATAGATATGAGCATCATCCTGGGTGAAGTGACGCACCCGCATCAAACCATGCAGGGCGCCGGAAGGCTCGTAGCGATGGACCTTGCCGAACTCCGCCATCCGGATCGGCAGATCGCGGTAGCTCTTGAGCCCCTGCTTGTACAGGGCCACCGAACCGGGGCAGTTCATGGGCTTGAGGGCAAAAACCCTGTCATCCTCGGTCTGGGTGGTGAACATGTTTTCACGGTAGTTTTCCCAGTGGCCCGAGGTTTCCCACAATGCCCGATCCATGACATCAGGCGTATTGACCTCTTCGTAGCCCGCCTCTTCCTGGCGCTCGCGGACGTAGTCGACCAGCTTGCGAAACAGGGTCCAGCCGCGCGGATGCCAGAACACGGCGCCAGGCGCCTCATCCTGGAAGCGAAACAGACCAAGCGCCTTGCCGACCCGTCGATGATCACGCTTTTCGGCTTCTTCAAGCCGCTGCAGGTAGGCTTTGAGCTGTTTCTTGTCGCCCCAGGCCGTGCCGTAGATGCGCTGAAGCATTTCATTGCGCGAGTCGCCACGCCAGTAGGCGCCGGCCAGCTTGGTCAGCTTGTAGGCGCCGAGCTTGCCGGTCGAGGGAATGTGGGGACCACGGCACAGGTCGATGAAGTCGCCCTGGCGATACAGTGAGATGTTCTCGCCCTCGGGAATATCGGCGATGATCTCGGCCTTGTATTCTTCGCCCTGGTCACGGAAGAAACGAATCGCCTCATCCCGATCCATCAGCTCGCGGGACACCGGAATGTCTTCGGCCACAATCTTGTCCATCTCGGCCTGGATCGCTTCCAGATCCTCCGGCCGGAAAGGCTCTTCGCGGGCGAAATCGTAAAAGAAGCCGTTTTCGATCACCGGACCGATGGTCACCTGGGTATCGGGAAACAGGCGCTTGACCGCCTGGGCCATCAGATGCGCAGTGGAATGGCGGATCAGGTCAACGCCCTCCTCGTCCCGGCCGGTGATGATACGCAGCGAGGCATCACGGTCGATGCGGTGACTGGCGTCGACCAGCTGGCCGTCCACTTCACCTGCCAGGGTCGCCTTGGCCAGACCGGGCCCGATCGATGTCGCAACATCAACCACGGAAACCGGCTGGTCGAACGTCTTCTGGCTACCGTCGGGCAAGGTGATCTGAATCATGGGTGGCTCTTGAAAGCTGGCTGGTACGGTTATTCACAAACGAAAAAACCTGCCTGAACGTTGCTGCGCCGGCCTTTTTGCGAGTACCACCCGGCACCGCAGGCGCGTGCTCAATAACGTCGAGACAGGTTAATGGTGGGCGATGCTGGACTCGAACCAGCGACCTCTGCCATGTCAAGGCAGCGCTCTAACCAACTGAGCTAAACGCCCGGGCAACAAGCCGCGCAGTTTAACCCATTCTTGTGCGCTCATCAAACACTTTCGCGCCCGCCGATTGAGCCCCTCCGCTGCGTCCAGGACCGGTCACTCTTTCCGTGCCGACACACGGACGGTGCATACCGGGCTCTATTCAAAATTGCAGGTTATCGAACCACCATCAACCCTGGCGCACCTGACCTGAGAGCTGCCACCGGCACCGCTTGTGGGGATACCGAACCGATTGGCCAATTCAACTATGGAGTCGACAATTGTCGACTC
>JBLRWT010000109.1:0-6677 GCA_047921095.1 Wenzhouxiangella sp.
GTCGCCCGGCCCAGTGGGTGTGGCGTTTCGCGACCGAGCGCACCGCAGGCGTACTCGCCTGTCCGTTGAGGATGCGCGACCGAGCGAAACGCCGCGGACGCGGGGCCCCGGATCAAGTCCGGGGCAGGCTCTGTCGGCCCCTCGCTACGGCACGGCGGTGAACAAGGCGGGCTGAAGCACTTTCTCACGCCGCGGTGACCGATTCCGGAACAAGCTGTCGAGTAAATGTCCCGAGCGGATGGTCTGCCCGGGCAAAACCCGACAGATCCTCCAACAAGCAGTGAGGGGGTGCTGCGCCATTGGGGCGCCATCAGCCCGGGCGGGTGCAGCACCGGAAATGTACAAAGGGAGGGAATTCCAGAATGTCCAATTATCGTGATTCCGGCTGCCGGCCCGGCAGCCTTGGGCGGATTGTTGCATGGGCGATGCTGTCGTTTTGCGCCGTGCAGACCGTAGACGCTGACGACCTGGCAGCGGCCATTCCGGCTCCGGAAGCGGTTTTGCACCAGGAAGAAATCGCAACCGGCCGCTTTCGTATCGATTTCTCGTTTCCCGGGGAATTCGAGCTGGGTGCGGAAGGCTATTTTCTCAGGGTCGAGATGGCCGACGGCGAAGAGCGCCGTTCCTTCGCCAGCCTGGAATCCGGGCTGTCTTTTTTCATCCAGAATCCGGGCACCCGGTCGATACGCGCCCGGATCTGCCTGAGCCAGCGCGATCAGCGCGGGACCTGTGGTGCTTTCAGTGACGCGGTGCAGGTTCGGATTCCCGAATCGGCCCGGGTCGAACCGGCGCCGCTTCCCGAACCGGTAGACGGGCAGTTGGGAGCGGCCTCGCTGGGCGGCGCCGCGGAGCTGCACCCGGGCAATTTCGTGTCGACGAAAACGGGCTGGAATGCCTGGCAGTTGTTGTGGCTGAACTCGCTGACGCAATTGCAGCGGCCCGAACCGATTGAGCCGCAATTCTTCGATCTGCTCGTGCGCTGGCTGACCTATGAATATGATCCGGAAATCGGGCGATTCATTCCGGTATGGCTGTGGGCGCATCTCGAGCAGAAATCGCCTTCGACGTTCTCAGGCGTCTTGTTTTACCGGTACCTGAAAGACGATGGAACCCGCAAGGATGTAATCAAAGGCGAAGTCGAAATCACCCCCGATCCGCTGGACAACAAGCGCGTGGACGTGCGCTGGCACACCAACGTCGGTGGCATGTATGCATCGCAGCCGGTCGGTACCTGGGTCGAGGACGAACTGGTATTTGCCGACAATCTCGCGCCTGGCGAAGAGCCTGCGCCGCATGACCACATGCTGGGCGACTGGGTGACGTTAGAGAACAACGGCGAAGAGAATGAAAGCGTATCGCTGACGATGTGGATCGAGCGCAACCAGGAGTCGTTGCTGTTCCTGTTCCAGGATCAGGACGGGCGACCGGCCTGGGCACGCGCGGATTGGGCCCAGGCGAGCACGCCGCCGCCGAGCACCAGCCGCGAAGAGTTCTGCGGTTACACGGTGTTCGATGGCCCGGCACCGGATACCACGCCGCCGGAAGGCTTTCTGCCTACCTGGATCTTTCTGGGCGATTGTGACGACGATTCGGGTTCGAACCTGGCCCGCTCGTACGATCCGGTCGGCCCCGGCCGGGACCGGACCGGGCGCATCTGGGCCGATCTGAAGTTTCCCGATTTCCGGCCTGCATCGGTGAAGATCGGCTCGCGCTTTCAAATGCGCAACATGATCAAATTGTCGCATTTCCATGTCATCAAACCGGTCATTGATGGCATAGACGACAAGACCTCCTGCCTGGTCGATTCCGGGCAGAACTGCCGGTTTCAACTGCGCTGGGCGCTGGAGGGGCACTACCCCGATGCCGCGATCTTTCGCAGATCCCTTCCGGACGGGCATCCGGTTCGCATTCTTGACCGCATTGCGCCGTATGAAGTCGGGCATGACGTCAGTCTGCCGGTCAACACCGATCATGAATTCCAGATTCGCCGCACCGGAGCGGCGGATTCTGGCCTGATTGCCCGAACGCATCCGATCCAGGTCAGCTCGGCCGGGGTCGAGAGTCCGCCGTCACCGGCCCCGGACCCGAATTTTGCGCCGGATGCTGCCAGCGCGCGTACCGGCGCGACGCGCGGCGAGTTCCGCGTCAGCGAGTCCGGCGCGGCCACTTACCGCATCCCGTTCATGACCGCGCCGTCGGCGGGCGGCGTGGCACCGGAGCTTGCGCTGGCCTACAACAGCCAGGCGGGTACGGGCGCCGCGGGCCTGGGCTGGAACCTTGACGGCGTGAGTTCCATCACCCGCTGCGCAAAAAATCATGTGACCGACGGCGAAACCGGCGGCATTACGCTTGAGGAATCGGACCGTTTCTGCCTGGACGGCCAGCGGCTGATCGCCGTGGAGGGCGCATACGGCGATGATGGCACCGAATACCGCCTGGAACTGGATCAGATCGTGCGCATCCGCTCGTTCGGCAACCAGGGCGACGGGCCGGAATGGTTCCAGGTCTGGCGCAAGGATGGCACCGTGAGCTGGTACGGTGCGACCGAAACCAATGGCAGCGACGACGGACAGGCCCGCGTTTCAAGCAAGCTCGAAAGCGGTTCGGTGTGGACTTGGAACATCGGCCGCATTCAGGACAGCGCCGGCAACTACATGCGCTTTATCTGGCAGGACCAGCATCCGCGCACCAGTCAGGTGGAAACCCTGCTCGCGCTGGTCGAATACGGCGGCAATGTCCGCCGGCGCCAGACGCCCGTCAACAGCATCGTGCTCGAATGGGAAAGCATGCCTGCCGCTCACCGGCTGAACGGATATGTCGCCGGCATGGAATTAGTTACCGGCAAACGTCTGAAGCGTGTCATCAGTCAGGTCGATGATCGTCCGGCCGGGGATCGCGAGTTGCGGCGCTACCTTCTGGATTATCGCGGGGATTCGCCGGTGCCCGGTGTAAGCGCACTGGAGTCATTCCAGGAGTGCAATGGCACGACCTGCTTTCCGGCAACCACTTTTGACTGGCATGAGAGCGATCCGGTCCTCGGTGCGCCCCAGGGACCCTTTGCTTCCCTGTCTTCAACTGACGACATCGTTGCGCCGCAGGCGAGGGATCTGAACAACAACGGCGTGGCCGACCTGCTGTGGATCGAAAAGCGGAGCGGCTCCAATCCGCCGCTCATTCGTTGGCGCAATGCGAGCCTGGCCGGCAACGGGCAGGTCAGCTACCTGGTCACCGATGCTGGCTCGGTATTGATGGATGGCACGGTCAGTTCAAAGGACACGATTCCGCAACTGCACGTGTTCGACATCAACGGCGACGGCAACAACGAGCTGCTCTACGCCGTGCGCTTTCGCAATGAGCGGCGTTTCGTCGCCCATTTCCGCAGCGGCAATGGCTATGGCCCGCCTGTCACCGTGGGCACTTATACGGGAGCTGCGCTGGTCTTGGAAGTGATGGACTGGGACGGCGATGGACTGCCGGACCTGGTCTATCACGATGTCTCGGTCGATGCGCGGGTGGGCAGTGCCGAAAGCCCGCGGATCGCGCGCAACGTATCGGCGGACCCGGGTGGAATCGAGGGCACCACACACTTCGTGGAGCAGCGAGGCTCTCCCATCCGGATCAAGCCTGAACACTTTCCGATCGAAGATGATCCCGATGGAACCATCACGCTGAGCCTGCTCGCCAACCGGGTATTCGATGCCGATGGGGACGGCCGGGCGGATATGGTGTTTCGTCTGGACCAGATCCTCTGTGTGGCGGACTGTACCGATCCGCCGGCAGAGTCGCCTCCCACGGCTGCAGGTGCAGGCGGTGGCGCGGGCCAGCAGGATGGAGACGATGAGTCCGCATCGGCCACGGTGGTTCGGCAACAGGTCTCGCGATACGTGCTGTTTCGCAGCGAGCCGGCCAGGAATGGCGGTACTCAATTGACCAGTGTTGCGGTCATCGGCCGTGCCGGCGGCGATCAGTTCGGCAGCGTGAATGTGCCGAAGATGGATCACCTGCAGATCGTCGACCTGAACCAGGACGGCCTGGGCGACCTGTTCTACTTCAACCTGGATGAATTCAGATGGGAGTATCGCCTCAACACCGGTGTTGCGGATCGGTTCGGGCCGGCCCACGTGCTGCCGACCGGCGAGAATGATTGGCCGGGTCAAGAGAAGTTGCGCGAGCAATTGAGGCTGGTCGATATCGATGGCGACGGCCACCCCGACGCGCTGTTCCCGGACCGGGCCAGCAACAGCCAGGCGATCTGGCGCGCTGCCAAATGGCGTCGCGCGGCCAACGGCGGCAAGGGCGGCTATGGTGCGGTTTTCAGCACCCAGGCCCAGGCGCGCAATTTGACCAAGCATGCATCGCAGTTCGTCGACCTCAACGGTAACGGCAAGCTCGATCAATTGCTGTTCGGGCCTTTCGACAAGGGTTCGTTGGAAGTGCGGCCGGCCTATGGAAAGAATCTCAGGACCGACAGCATTCGGCATGAACCACTGGGGCTGCTCAAGCGGGTCACCGACGGCTTCGGCGCCTGGACCGAACTTGCCTATAAATCCATGTTCCAGCCTTCGGTCTATGCGCGCCGGGGTGGAGGCACAGTGCCGTCGTTTGCCGAAAGTGCCGTGGTCTACGACATCGCTACGCCCATGTACCTGGTTTCGGCGGCCACCAGCCTCAGCCCGCAGGCCGTGCTAGATACCGACAAGCAGCGCAGGATGGTAAATACCGGCGGCACGACCCGGGTCGAATACTTCTATGCCGGGGCCCGCATCCAGGGTGGAGGGCGCGGTTTTCTGGGCTTCCGCGAGGTCGCCAGCTACGATCCGCGATCGGGCATGCTCACGCGCACTCGCTATCGCCAGGACTTCCCGTTCATCGGGATGCCGGAGGAAACGCGGAGCTGGCACCTGGCCTCCAGTCCCTGGCCGTTGGGTGACGGCGCGCCCTCGTTCCCGGCCTGGGCCGAAACCTCGTGCGCCGACATTGACAGTCACCCCGGCATCCTGCTGGGCTGCAGCCGCAACGAATGGGCCGCGCTGGAAACGGCAACCGCGTACCCGGAATCCACCCTTCCGCCCCAAGCCAACGGCAATGGCAATGGCAACGGCAATGGCAATGGCAACGGCAACGGCAATGGCAATGGCAATGGCAATGGCAATGGCAATGGCAATGGCAATAATGCGAACGCCGAGGCGGCCGCATCCAATCCGGTCCGGCCGTACCTGGCCCGCAGCGAGGAATGGAGCTTCAACCCGACCTATAGCGAGGGCAGCCTGAGTGGCTCGGCATTCACGCACCGGGTGGTGACCGAAAACAGCGGCATCGATCAGTACGGCAATGTCGGCCGGATCAGCGTTTCGACCTATACCCATCCATCGGACACCACGGGCAGGGTCGCCAGCCAGACTACCAGGAATGAATATGCCGATGATGACGTTGAAGCCTGGCACCTGGGCCGGCTGACCTGCAGTACGGTCACCAGCGAGCGCAGCGGCGCCACGACCGTCACGCGCCGTTCGACCTTCGGCTATGACCCAGGCACGGGCATCCTGACGCGTGAGACCGTCAACGCATCGAGCTGCAATGACACAAGCGGCAGCCTGACCACGGTCTACGGCCTGGATGGTTTCGGCAACCGGACCACGACCACGGTCACCGGGGACGGCATCACCGGCAGCCGCAGGACCCGGAGCAGTTACGATACGGCAGGCCGTTTCGTCGACCAGGAAGCCGTCTGGGTCGCCGGTGGCTTCAAGACCACGCGCGAGGTGCTCGAACGCGACCGCTACGGCAATCCGCAGCGGGTGCTCGACGGCACTGGCGTGGAAGCGAAAAACGTATTCGATCGCATGGGCCGGCCGTTCTACAGCTACACCCCCGACGGCACTTGGACGCGCACCCTGCACCGGGCCGGTGGGCACAAATACTGCCCGGACGGCACCGCTTCGCGCGAACAGACCACCTCGGCCGGCGGCGCACAGTCGTGGGTGTGCAAGGACACCCTCGGTCGGCCGACGCGCGAGATTGTCTGGGGCTTTGGCGGCGAGCGCATCAACACCGACACGCGCTACGACTACGCCACCCGGCCGGAGGAGATCTCGGAGCCGTATTTTGCACAATTGCCTGATGGCAGTCCCACGCCGCCTGAGAACATTTTCTGGACTCGCACCGTCTACGATGAAGTTGGCCGGGTCGATCTTGTGATGTTGCCGGACGACAATTATGAGGCCTGGCAGTACACGGTCGCTGGCAGCGGCACGGACCGAGGCATCCGCACCACGCACACCAACGCCAATGGCAAGCAGCACCGTACCGATCGCAACGCGCTGGGCGAAAAGATCGGCGAGATTGCCGCCGACGGTGGCGAGACAAGCTACCGTTACGACGCGCTGGGCCAGTTGATCGAAACCGACGGGCCGCTCGACGGGACCAGCGACCGGATCGTGATCGAGTACGACGAGCTGGGCAACAAGAAGCGCATGGTCGACCCGGACAAGGGCGAATGGCGCTACCGCCACAACGCACTGGGCGAGCTGCAGTGCCAGATTGATGCCAAGGGTCAGGGCACGCAGATTGAATACGACGAGTTGGGTCGGCGCATCACCCGGAGCGAACGCACCGGGGTGAGCAACCTCACCAGTTGTGCCGGCACCACGGTCGGTACCACCACCTGGGCCTACGGC
>JBLRWT010000110.1:0-6650 GCA_047921095.1 Wenzhouxiangella sp.
GACCGACATCACTTGCGATGACATGGACAGTACCGGCGATATTGGCACCGCAACGGCCAACTTCGTCGTGGACGAGGACGAAATCGTGACCTGTGTGTTCACCAATGCGCTGCTTGCCGGCGAGTTCGGCACCATCATCGTCCAAAAGCAGACCGATCCAGCCGGCAGCCTGGAAACGTTCACCTTTACCGGTGACGCTCCCGGCGAGCTGGTTGATGGCGGGGAGATCGTCGTAGCCAACCTCGAGGCCGGCAACTACAGCGCGACCGAAGTGATCCCCGATGGCTGGGAGCTGACCGACATCACCTGTGACGACATGGCCAGTACCGGCGATATCGGCACGGCCACGGCCAACTTCGTCCTGGACGAGGGCGAAACCGTGACCTGTGTGTTCACCAACACCCTGCTTGCCGGTGAGTTCGGCACCATCACCATCATCAAGGAAGCTGATCCGGCCGACAGTGGCGAGTCATTCAGCTTCAGCGGCGATCTCGGCAACTTCGAGTTGATGCACGGCCAATTCGTGACCGAAACGCTGTCGCCCGGTGTCTACAGCGTCACTGAAACGGTACCGCAAGGCTGGCAGCTCGACAGCGCCACCTGTGACGACGGCTCGCCAGTCGATGCCATCGACCTGGCCGCCGGCGAGACCATCACCTGCACCTTCTTCAATTCTCAACGTGCGGCAGCCCTCAGCGTCCCGATCTTTTCACCTGTCGGCCTGGCCCTGCTGCTGTTGATGATGCTGGGAATGGCGGCTTTTGTAATGAAGCGTTCCACGCTGACCCGAAACCGGTAATCCGGCAAGGCGAAGGCTTTGCGGGTATACGAATACCCAGAGTATTCGTGCAAGAAAAGTAGAAGGTAGTAGGAAACCGAACACCCTGGCCATTTGCATGGCCAGGGTTTTTTTCGTTCTGCGACCCTGATTGCACGCCTCGGCTTTCAGCCCGCGTGTATCCAGGTGGTGCGAGCGATCTGGTCATTCATCGTCGCTTTGGGGTTCGAAATCCATGTCGTCGAGTTGGCCGACAACGGCCGTACTGATATTGGAAAGGTGACCGGCAACGCGCTTGTAGTGGCGCGCCAGCAGGGAGTAGGCAACGGCCTCGTGAATCTGCATTGGCTCCTCGTCGGCGAACAACTCGTCGATGATGCGATCGCATCGGCGTCGAATGATTCGTGAACGACCAATCGCCTGCTCGGCCAGGGCCTCATCGCCGTTCTTGCAGGCCTCGGAAACCATGGTGAACATCTCGATCGTCTGATTTGCGATCTCGGTGAGGGGCTCATGATATTTGGCAATATGGAAGCCTTCCGTATAAGCCCGGCCGACCTCGTAAACATTCTTGCAGTAGTCACCGATGCGTTCGGCATCCTTGGTCACGCTGATCAGCGCCAGGCAGGGGGCCACGTCATAGCCGGGGTTGATGGTGAGGTATCGCAACACCTTGCGCCGAATGGAGCGCTGCAGTTCGTTGATTTCCTTGTCGCGGGCGTAGATGGCCTGATGGACATCTTCGGCGGGAATCTCGCTGTGCAGCACCTCGTTGGCGCGCTTGAACATCCACAGGCTGTGCTCGAGCATCTCGGTCAATTGCGAGAAGGCCTGATCGACCGCGGTCTTCGATGCCAGTGCTTGGTAGATTTTCTTGAACATGCTCGTACTCCGTAGCGACAAGCGGCAGGCTTTCAGCCGACAATCCATTCGGTCACGGCAATTCCGACAAGCGGAATCACCAGGAATATCAAAAACAGAAACGCAAAAGCGTATCGGGGCGAACGTGCGGCCAGGCGGCCGTACCAGCTTGCCATTCGGTAGGGAATGAAGCGCAGCGGATACCAGATGGCCGTGCCAACCAGATTGAACAGCACGTGTACCAGCGCCACAGTCATCGCCGCGGCGACCGGGTTGGCCGTGGCCGCCAGAACGCTGGTAAAGGTGGTTCCCAGGTTGGAGCCCATCATGAACGGCAGCAGGCGACGCATGTGAACCGCGCCGGCACCAGCCAGGGGCACCATCAGGCTGGTGGTGATCGTGCTCGATTGAACCAGGACCGTGGATACCGCACCGACACTGTAAGCGCGCAGGTCCGTGCGGAAGAAGTAGCCTCGAAACAGGCCATCCATGTGGCGCAGCAAGGCGCCGCGCAGGTTCTTCACCATGAAGACCAGGGCGACAAACATCAGGATCAGCCCCATCAGGGCCACCAGCAGGCCCTGGGCCAGGTCCGTCGGCGTGACCAGCTGCCCAAGCCAGTTGAACAGGTCCACCACCGGTGCGGTGATGACCTTGACCGGGCTGCCGGGCCGGGCAACCTCCTCCAGGCCGATCAGGTCGGCCAGCCAGGCGGCAGTGCGTGTGAGTACGCCGCGGCCGGTCTCGCTCAGCGCGCCCGTGATCCATTCCAGCGGGAACAGGACGGCCACCGTCATCAGGTTGAACAGGTCGTGCAGCAGCGCCGCCGTAAAGGATCGCCGGAAATTGCTGCGAATGCGGATATTGGCAAGCGCCACCACCAGGGCAGTGACCGAGGTGCCGATATTGGCGCCCATGATGGCGAAAACCGCCGTGCCCAGGGTCATCTCCCCGGTGGCAACCAGGGTCACGATCAAGGCCGTGGTAAACGAAGAGCTCTGGACTACCCCTGTCACCAGCACCGCGCCCAGCAGCGCAATGAACGGGTTTTCCCCGTAGGCGAACGCGCGCAGCAGAAAATCGCTTTCCTGCCCGAAAAGACCCAGTCCGCTGCTGATGACCGCGAGTGCGGCCAGGAACAGGTACAGACAGAGCCCCGCGATGACCCCCCGGACCCAGGCCGGCACCTCCCGGTTCATGTGCTTGCGTATCAGCGCGGGCTTGGCACGGTCTGATGGCTGGCTCATGCAGCGCCACCCCGGACAGCCAGAACGAGCAGACCAGCGCTTGTCGAATTGCGGGTGAAAGGCATATCGGCAAGGAAGCGTGGGAAAACCTATTGTACCCCGCCTGTCCGGTGCAACTCGTTCCGGCCTTGTGCTGCAATTGATGCTGGTTCTGCGATCCTGAGTGCAAACCCCGGCTTCAGCCGGCCAGCAAGCTGCTTGCGCGTAGCAACCCTTCGATGCGTGTCGTGGTATCGGCTTGCAGGTCAGCCTGTCGGGCATAGTCTGGCCAGGCAAGTACCGATTGGCGGACTTCATTGAACAGCGTCTTGTCACGGCCCCGCTTCAGGCCAGCCACCCGGGCCAGGGCCTGAAAATCGGCATACGCGAAATCGTCGCGGCGCCCGTTGAGCGTCATCTGGTGACGGGCGGTCCAGTCGCCGCTTGGGTTGTAGCTGAAAACCAGGTCGAAGGCCGGCGCCAGACGCCAGCGGCCGCTGCGATCCATGAGAAAAGCAATGTTCTTGACATGATCGTCCTGGTTGCGGCCCAGGATATTGAACACGACGCGCCTGTAGAACTGCTCGAACTCGGCCATCGACAGACCGAGCCTGCGCATGACCTGGAAAGCTTGCTCGTAACTGTAGGCGCCAGGCAGGTTGTAGTCGAAGTGCGCCATGGCGCCCAGTGATTGCATGTGCAACTTGGCACCATCGGGCGTTCGATCGAATCGGCGGGTCACAAAATGGCGACGGCCATTTTCCTCCAGCAGTCGGCACTCGCTCATGGCGATGCCAGCGTCCCGCGCCATCAGGTGGTAGGCGTACTCGATGGCGCCGTATCCCTGCGGGTCGTCCAGCTCACGGTCACGATTCGAGCTGACCCCATCGAACTTCAACAGCCAGTGCCCGAATCCGCTACCGGGGTTGACCTGGCCTGATCGCACCTCGCCGGTTTCCGGATTCCAGGCCACTACCGCCTTGGCCCGGGCGCCACCGGCCGAGGTGCCAACCCGCAGGATGTCGGCCACGGCGCGCTCGCTGGTGTCCTCATCGAAGCTGGAGCTCAGGGCTTCACGCTGGTTCAGCACCTTCGACGCCAACGCGACCAGGGCATCGACCTGCAGGCGGCGCGATTCCCGCGCCCTGGGTCCAAGCCGAGGCTCGAATTCCAGCGCGCCCATGCCACGCCGTCCCGTGTAACTCAGGCGCTCAACCGCATTCATGGAGCCGGGCGCTCGCCCCTGCCGTGCCAGCCAGGCATCAATCAGGCGATGGCCGAATTTATCGGGCAGGGAATCGGCCAGCAGCCCGGGCAGTCCGTGAAAAGCGTGGCCTGAAAGCTCCGGGAATCGATACACGCGATCGGACAACGGCATTGTCAGCGGCGCAATCTCAATGCCACTGCCGATGAAGGCGGGTGCATACTCGAACGCTGCGATCTCTTCTCCGTCGAGCAAGGAGACCGCACCGATAGTGCGGCCCCAAAGCCGGACTTCGGCAATTGAGCTCGCGGCAATTGAGCTCGCGGCAATCGAGGTCACTCAGAATCACCCCAGGACCAGGGTTCGTCCGATTCAGGTTGATCCGCATCTCGCTTCCGCACGCGCCGGGGCAGCTTGCCGCCCTGTTTGAGCAAGGTCATGGGTCGAACCGTCTCGCGCGGAATCATCGCATCCAGTGCTGGCAGCAAATCAAGCACACGCAACAACCGAATCCAATTGGTCAACTGAGCCGACGCCCCGGCTTCCACCCGCTCCACCGTCCGCTTGCCCACCCCGGCCCGCTCGGCCAACGCCGCCTGACTCAACCGCAACGCCAATCGCCGCTGCGCCAAGCGACGCCCCAATTCCTCAAGCACCGCCGCATCCGAGCTTACTTCAGAAATATCCATAACCGCCAAATATGACGAATGTAAAGGATATTATAGCTTAACTCGCCAATAAGCACGAATAAGACGCTATACAGATCGATAGGGCAGGCCACTGACGGCGGATTTGGTGTTGATCACTGCTGCCGGGACATGGCCAGTTTCCGATGGGACGTCTGAACCGCAATCACAACCACTGCGGTAGAGCATTTTCATTCGTGAGCAATCGGCATGTCCGGAAGGAATGACGGTGTACACTCGGGTCGATGACGTCGCGTTCGAGCGCATTCTTCACCACCGTACACCCCGGGGTGTTCACCGCCTCGGCCATCCTGGTGATCGCCTTCGTGATCTTCGGTGTGGCGGTGCCGGATACCGCTTCGACTGCATTCGCCGCCGTCCATGAATTCATTACCGAGTATTTCGGCTGGTTCTACCTGCTGGCGGTAAGCGGCTTTCTGGTCTTCCTGGTCTGGCTCGCGCTGAGTCGTTACGGCGATATCCGCCTGGGGCAGCCTGAGGAACGTCCCAGATTCGCCTTCCTGACCTGGTTCGCCATGCTGTTTTCCGCTGGCATGGGCATCGGCCTGGTGTTCTGGAGCGTTGCAGAACCGGTTCTGCATTACCAGAACCCGCCCACAGGCGAGGGGGAAACGCAAGCCGCGGCCGCGCAGGCCATGGTGCTGACCTTCTTCCACTGGGGTCTGCATGCCTGGGCCGTCTACGTGGTGCTGGGCCTGTCAGTCGCGTACTTCAGCTTCCGCCAACGCCTGCCGCTGGCCATTCGGTCGCTGTTTCATCCAATGCTCGGCGATCGTATTTACGGGCCCATCGGTCATGTCATCGATGTGCTGGCGGTGTTCGGCACGCTGTTCGGCCTGGCCACTTCGCTGGGCCTCGGCGCGATGCAGCTCAACACCGGCCTGAACGTGCTGTTCGACATCCCGGTTTCGCCGTGGCACCAGGTCGGCATCATCATGACAATTACCACCATAGCCGTACTATCGGTCATCTCCGGGCTCGATCGCGGTCTCAAATGGCTCAGCGTCGTCAACCTGGCCCTGGCGCTGATCCTGCTGCTGTTCGTCGCCGCCGCCGGGCCGACCCTGTTCCTCCTGCGTTTCCTCCTCGACAGCACCGGCAGTTACCTGCAGCAACTGATCGGCATGAGCCTCAACACCGATGCCATCGGCGGCTCGGCCTGGCACAAGGACTGGACCCTCTTCTACTGGGCCTGGTGGATCGCCTGGTCTCCCTTTGTCGGCATGTTCATCGCGCGCATCTCGCGCGGCCGCACCATCCGACAGTTCATATGGGGCGTGCTGGCCATGCCGACGCTGTTCGTGCTCGTGTGGATGACCGCCTTCGGCGGTACCGCCTTGCACCTTGAAATCTTCAATGACACCGCGGGCATAGCCGCGGCGGTGGCCGAAGATACCACCGTGGCGCTCTATGCGCTGCTGGCCGAACTGCCCCTGACGACAATCACTTCGGGACTGGCGACACTGCTGATCGCCACCTACTTCATCACGTCTTCGGATTCCGGCACCCACGTCATCGATGCACTGGTTTCGCGCGGCAGCAAACGCTCGCCCCGTCGCCAGCGTGTGATCTGGGGGATTACCGAGGGAGCGGTGGCCGCCACCCTGTTGATCGTCGGTGGCGAACTGGCACTGAACAGTCTTCAGACCGGCTCCATCACCGCCGGGCTGCCGGTCGCCGTGATCCTGATCTTCGCCTGCATCAACCTGGTGCACGCCCTGAAACGCGAGCCCCGAGATTATCCACACTGACCATCCAAGACAGAGACAGGGCGCTT
The DNA here is from genome assembly GCA_047921095.1 of Wenzhouxiangella sp. Taxonomy (GTDB): domain Bacteria; phylum Pseudomonadota; class Gammaproteobacteria; order Xanthomonadales; family Wenzhouxiangellaceae; genus Wenzhouxiangella. Next base: position 6,554 of record JBLRWT010000110.1, read on the forward strand.
CATTAGAATTATTCATCCATCTCACTCCCTGAGCACCCTGAATGTTACAGATAAAAACGACGGGTTACTGTTGGGTTAGATGTTGATACACAGGGAG
>JBLRWT010000111.1:0-6649 GCA_047921095.1 Wenzhouxiangella sp.
GTGAATTGAGTTATACAGGACGAAGACGTCATGTCCAGCACCCTGCCCCTGTTCCCGCTCGAAACCGTTCTATTCCCCGGTGCCCGGTTGCCCCTGCGTCTGTTCGAATCACGCTACATCGACATGGTGCGCGAATGCCTGCGCAACGAAACCGGGTTCGGTGTGGTCTGGCGCATGGACCTGACGCCTGAACAATCCGGGGGTCATGCCCGGGTCGGCACCGAAGCCATCATCAGCGATTTCTCCACCCACGATGATGGACTGCTGGGAATCGAATGCGAGGGGCGGCGGCGCTTTATCGTCCGCGCCACCCGCGCTCGTGACAACGGACTGCTTGTTGCCGATGTCGACTGGCTGGTTGACGAACCGGCCGAGGCGGTCCGCCCCGAACATGCGGCACTTCAGACCTTGTTGCGAGAGATTCAGCAATTTCGCGAACTGGCCGGGCTGACCGACGCCGATGCCGACGATGCCGTCAGCCTCAGCTTCGGGCTGGCAGCCATTCTGAAAATCGATCTGCCGCGCTCGCAGAATCTGCTCGAACTGACTCGCGCAGATCAGCGGCTGGATGCACTGGCCCGGATCGTCGAGTCCGCCGCCCCTTCCGATTCCGACGACCCGGCATAAAGCCGAAGGCCGTCGTCTGTCGATTTTCGCCACCAACTCGCCATCGACCGATCCAGGGCGCGCACGGCGGCGTCCCGGCTGAAATCGACCTCGATCCAGCGACTCAAGCCGCCGGTGACCCGGGCCGGCCGTACGCGACGCACCTGCCCCAGCCAGATCGGCACATCGTCGGGCTCCAGCCGGGCGCCCGAAGCCCAGAATCGCACCAGGTTGACGTCACCTTGCGACGACACCCGGCGCATGATCAGGTTGTCCGGATGGCCGGCAAAATCCTTGTTCAGGTGCGGCAGACGATCCGGGTCCGGCCGCTCCAGCAACAGCGACAGCACGGCGCGTGCGTCAGGGCGATCAACGGTTTCCCAGCCGTGCGCCATGAGTTGCCGTTCTACCCGCTCGAGTTCGCCGGCCAGCTGAAAATCGAAGCGCGCCCGCTCAGCACGACCGAATCGCGACAGCCGTTGTGGCAGTTCGCGCCAGCCCTGTTCCTGCCAGTGCTGCCTGGCGATCTCGCGTTCGGGCAACACCACACCACTGGCCTCGAGCAAGGGTTCATATCCAGCGCGGATATTGATGGCAGCAATACCGATTGCCAAAGCATAGAACGCCAGCGCCAGGCCACCCGGTCGGCGCCGGGACAGGGCGCGCTGGCGATAGGCAATCCCGACCAGGGCGACCCAACCCAGGCCGAGTGCGACGGCGGCCAGCAACCCGCTGAGCGAAGCCAGGCCGAGGTAAAAATGGGCAAACCCGATCAGACCCAGCAGGGCCGCGGCCAGCAGGTAGGGCCATTTACGTCGGCGCGCATTGAGATCCTTGGCCAGCATCACGGCGAAAAACCCCAGCACCACGGTGGCCATGACAAAACCCCGGTGCGGCACCTCGCCCAGTGCGGGCATGAAGGCAGGCTGGACCACGATCAGCCCCATCGACCGATTGAGCAACTCAGCCAGCAGCCAGCCACCGGCCGTAGCCGCCAACCAGTGCCAGGCTGCCTTGGTCCGACGCAAAGCCAGCAGCAGCAAAGTCATGGCGCCAGCCAGGATGGCCATCGGTTTCATCTGCCCGGCCAGCGCCAGGGCAACGAACAATGGGTCGGCAATATGATTGCGCAGGCTGGTCGCCCAGCCGGCGATGTGACGCTCGGCATCCCACGCACCCGCGGCAAACGGCGCTAGCACAAGAACGGTCAGGAGCAGCGTCAGGGACGCGAGCAGGACCAGCCCGAGCATGGTCACCGAAATCACTTCGCGGCCACCAGGCTCGAACAGCGGCGCGACCAGCCGGCCGAGAAACGGGTGCTCCCGACTCCACCGAATCAGGCTTCTGAGCCACCAGCCACTGCGTCGGGCCGTGTACTCGTAGAAGACCCGCGTCAGCCAGACCACGAACCAGGTCCCCAGCACCAGGATCAACAGGACGAGGGCGAGGCGGCCGGCAAACTCTGCAGCCAGTTCCAGCGAGGCGCCGAACAGCATGCCGGGCAGCAGATAGAGCGGCGCCCACAGCAGGCAGGCAGGCGTGGCGTAAAGCAGGAAACTGGTGCCACGCATGCCCATCATCCCCGATATCAGCGGCACGACCGGCCGGATCGGACCGATGAATCGACCGATGAACACGCCCTTGCCGCCGTGACGGGCAAACAGGGTCTGACCGGCAGCCAGCATCTCCGGCCGCTTGCTGAGTGGCCACAGACGCGGGATTCGGTCGCTGTAGCGGTACCCCAGCCAGTAGCTGATACCGTCACCACTCAGGGCGCCCGCCGCCGCGGCGAGCCAGCAGGCGACGAACAGGGCGCCGTCCATACCGACAACCGCACCGACAATGAACAGCAGCACGATACCGGGCACGAAGATGCCGATGATCGCCAGCGACTCCAGGAAAGCGAACGCGAACGCCATGCCGATCAGCCAGCCCGGGTACGTCTGGACCATGTCCATCAGGTTCGCGAAAATGCCGTCTTCCATCACGCCGGTCGAGTTATCAGGTGTCGTTCATTGGCAAGTAGCATAATGCGCTTTGGCTTTTGAGAAAGCGGTGAATTCATCCATGAGCGCATCACTCGAGAACAAGACCCTGTTCATCACCGGCGCCTCGCGCGGAATTGGCAGGGAGATTGCCCTGAAGGCGGCGGCCGAGGGCGCCAATATCGTGATCGCCGCCAAGACCGACCGCAAGCACCCTCGCCTGCCCGGCACCATACACGAGGCCGCTGAAGAGGTTATTGCTGCCGGTGGCCAGGCGCTGCCACTCAAGCTTGATATTCGTGACGAAGAGGCCGTCATCGCGGCCATGGCGCAGGCGGCCAGACATTTCGGCGGCATCGACATCCTGGTCAACAATGCCTCGGCCATTTACCTGGCGCCGACGCCGGATGTGCCGATGAAACGGTTCGACCTCATGTTTGGCGTCAACGTTCGCGGCACCTTCGTCTGCTCACAGGCCGCGCTGCCCTGGCTCAAGCAAGCCGACAACCCGCATATTCTCAACCTGTCCCCGCCATTGAACATGGACAAGAAATGGTTCGCGCCCCACGTGGCCTACACCATGGCCAAGTACGGCATGAGCCTGTGCGTGCTGGGCATGGCCGAGGAATTTCGCAGCGACGGCATTGCCGTCAACGCCCTGTGGCCCCGCACCGTCATCGCCACCGCCGCCCTGACCATGCTCGGTGACACCGTCAAAGCGGAAAACTGCCGCAAACCCGCCATCGTCGCCGACGCCGCCCACTGGATACTCACCCAATCGGCAAGAGAAACGACGGGTAATTTCTTCATCGATGAAGAAGTGCTCACGCGGGCGGGGGTGAGCGACTTCGATCAGTATGCAGTCAAGGCTGGAGCGTCGTTGCTGCCGGATTTGTTTGTGTGAAGGGAAACGGGAAAACGGAAACCGGAAAAGGGAAAAGAACCTGCGTCCCTTTTCCCGTTCCCCGCTCCCCGTTTCCGTTTTTTCTTCAGCGCTGGTCAATCTCCACATACTCCCGTTCCGGCGCACCCGTATAGACCTGGCGCGGGCGGCCGATGCGGTGGGGGGTGGCGCTTTGTTCCAGCCACTGACTCACCCAGCCGACGGTCCGGCCGATGGCGAACATGGCAGTGAACATGCTGGTCGGGATGCCGAGCGCCTTGTAGATGATCCCGGAATAGAAGTCGACGTTCGGATAGAGCTTGCGCTCGATGAAGTAATCGTCTTCCAGAGCGATCCGCTCCAGTTCCATCGCCAGATCCAGCAGCGGGTCGTCCTCGCCCAGTTCCTTGAGCAGATTGTGGCAGGCCTTGCGAATGATGGTCGCGCGCGGATCAAAGTTCTTGTAGACGCGGTGGCCAAAGCCCATCAGGCGGAACGGATCGTTCTTGTCCTTCGCCTTCTTGATGTATTCGCCGACCTTGCTGACATCGCCAATCTGGTTGAGCATGTTCAGCACAGCTTCGTTGGCCCCGCCATGGGCCGGGCCCCAAAGCGCGGCAATGCCGGCTGCGGTGCAGGCATACGGGTTGGCACCGGTGGAGGCGACCAGGCGGACGGTCGAAGTCGAGGCGTTCTGCTCGTGGTCGGCATGCAGGATGAACAGCAAGTCCAGCGCCTTGGCGGCCACCGGGTTGCCTTCGTAGGCCTCGGCCGGCACCGAGAACATCATGTGCAGAAAACGTTCCGGGTAGGACAGCGAGTTGCGCGGATACGCGCAGGGCCAGCCCATGTAATGACGGTAAGCCGCCGCGGCAATGGTCGGCATCTTGGCGATCAGGCGCTTGGCCGCCAGGTCGCGCTGCTCGGGGTCCTTGACGTCGAGCTTGTCGTGGTAGAAGGCCGCCATGGAGCCGACCACCCCGGACAGAATCGCCATCGGGTGGGCGTTGTAATGAAAACCAGAGATGAAGTTGTTGATCTTCTGGTGGACCATCGTGTGATAGGTGATGTCATGCTCGAAGCTGCCAAACTGCTCGCTGTCCGGCAAATCGCCGTAGAGCAGCAGGTAGGCCACTTCCAGAAAGCTCGATTTCTCGGCCAGTTGTTCGATCGGATAACCCCGGTAGCGCAGGATGCCCGCATTGCCGTCGATAAAGGTGATATCGCTCTTGCAACTCGCGGTACTGCCATAGCCCGGGTCAAACGTAAAGAATCCCAGTTCCGGATGCAGTCGGCTGATGTCCAGGGTCGGATCGCCGTCCGTGCCCGCCACCACCGGCAGCTCAAGGCTTTTTCCTGAGTCGGAATCGGTCAGGGTCAGTTTACGTTCGGCCACCGGTCATCTCCTTGGGCTGGGTGAAAAACATGAATCAAGCAGGGCCGCATGCCGGATGCCCCGGCCGGGCCCAATACGAATACGTATGGAACTTCCTAGTATCTCATATTCGCCATCAGCCTTGCATCAACAACCCCGGACCCATACCGTCGGCTTTGTGTGACGGGCGACACCGCCCCCGGAAATTCACACGTCGTCAGACATCCACAAACTGTTCGGCCTGGCCAATCCAGCGCTCGATCACCACATCGGCCGCGGCCCGCTCGAGCTTGCCGGCCAGGGTCTTGACCGGCTCGAGCAGTTCAACGTCGCGGGCCAGGTCGGCGATGCGGAAACGCAGCATGCCGGTCTGGCGGGTCCCGAGCACTTCGCCGGGGCCGCGCAGCTCGAGATCCTTTTCGGCGATCACGAAACCATCAGTGGTCTCACGCATCACCTCCAGGCGGGCCTGGGCCATGGGGCTGAGCGGCGGCCTGTACAGCAGAACGCAGGCCGACTGGTCGCTGCCGCGACCGACCCGGCCGCGAAGCTGGTGAAGCTGCGACAGACCCAGGCGCTCGGCGTTCTCGATCATCATCAGGCTGGCATTGGCCACATCAACACCTACTTCAATGACCGTGGTGGCGACCAGCAGGTGGATCTTGCCGGCGCTGAAGTCGGCCATGACAGCCTGCTTGTCGGCCGGCTTCATGCGCCCGTGAATCAGTCCAACGGTAAACCGGGGCAAGACTTTTCTCAGTTCAACTGCGCGCGTCTCTGCCGCTTCGGCCTCCAGAACATCCGATTCGTCGATCAGCGGACAGACCCAGTAGGCCTGACGCCCGGTGGCCAGCGCCTTCTGCAGTCGATCGATCACCTGGTCTCGACGCTGCTGGCTGGCGGCCACCGTGGTCACTGGCTTGCGGCCCGGCGGCAACTCGTCGATCACCGAAACATCCAGCCCGGCATAGGCGGTCATGGCCAGGGTGCGCGGAATGGGTGTGGCGGTCATGACCAGTTGGTGCGGCAGTTTCACATCCTGCTGACCTTTGGCAGCCAGCGCCAGACGCTGGTGCACGCCGAAGCGATGCTGCTCGTCGACCACCACCAGCGCCAGATCGCGAAACTCGACCCCCTTCTGGAACAGCGCATGGGTGCCGATGGCGATGTCGGCCGGCCCGGCCAGGGCTTCCAGTGCCTGCTTGCGTGCCTTGCCCTTGACCTTGCCGGCCAGCCAGACCACGTTGATCCCCAACGGCTCGAACCATGCCGTCAAGGTCTGCAAATGCTGCTCGGCCAGAATTTCGGTTGGCGCGACGATGGCGGCCTGGCGGCCGGATGCCGCCGCAACCACCAGGGCCGCGGCGGCGACCAGGGTTTTCCCCGAGCCAACATCGCCCTGCAGCAGGCGGCGCATGGGCCGATCCTGCCCAAGATCCGCGAGAATTTCGGCAATGACGCGCTGCTGTGCACCGGTTGGCTTGAACGGCAGGTTGGACAGCAACGCCTGGCCCAGGCCCCGGCTGTCTTCGAGAACAACCGCCCGCTGGCGCGCTCGAGCGCGGTTCAAGCGTGCCAGGGCCAGGTGGTGGGCCATCAATTCTTCGGCCGCCAGGCGCTGGACCGCGGGATGATGACCGTCGACCAGGCCGTTCAGATCCTCCGTCGCCGTTGGCGCATGGACGGTCAACAGAGCCGTCTTCAATGTCACGCGCGCGCCATGATCCGACAATGGGTCTGTCAGACTGATCCTGTCAACGCGCAAACGCTCGACAGCCTCGGCAATCAGTCGCCCCAGGG